>JAIQGI010000009.1 GCA_020072565.1 Terriglobia bacterium | reverse complement strand
ACGCCCAGACTGATGTAATCCGTAATGCGGGAGCCGCTTGGAAGCTCAGCAACGGTACGTGCCATATGCGGTCCTCCTGTGAAAATTTACCACAGGATACCACAGTTCGTTTGTTAAGTGAACAGTATTGGGGCTAAGAGGACCGCGATCTATTGGATTTTGGACTCCCGTGCCCAACCAGCCGGGACTGCGATCTCCGGAAAATCTTCCGCCCATGCCAAAAGACAAGCACAAGAAGCGTCACGATCGCCGCCGCAGCCAGCGGAGGGATGGCAATGGCCAGCACGGACAATGTGATCGAGCCGCCGGCTTCGATTGTGGAGACGACTGGATTGCCCAGACCTCCGGTAGTTGCGGTGGAGGTCACTCTGGTCAGGCCTGTCAGCGCCTGAATCGTTCCGGCGAATCCACCCCCCGCAATGATCGCAAGGGACCAGCGCAGAAACGGACTCATGCCGGTCACCGTCGAGGCCGTGGCAAGGACGCCGGCAACCACCGCAGCCGGACCGGCAACCACATCCAGAAGATGATCTACCCACGGGATGTAATAACCGGCGATCTCCAGCACCGTGGCAACGGCAAAAGCCATCAAAGCAGGGTAAGTCCCGATCCATCCGAAACCCGGTGACAAAGTGAGGTGCCCCGAGAGGGAGGCGATGCTCATCACCAGCATGGGCACGAACACTCTGAAACCACATGCAGCGCTGAGGCCGACGCCTACCAGCACACTCAACATGGTTTCCATGTTCATGCGCCCAGCTTATCCCGACCGCAAGCCAAAAGCTACTGTGTTAAGATAGGGTTCACGCAAGCCATCCTTCCTGTCCTTTTCTGAACAACGGGAGGTTCGATGAAAAGAGTGCGATTGGCATCCAGCATTCTGATTGCCACGCTCTTATGCGCGGCAGTGGCGCCCCCGGCGCCGGCGCAGCAGGATCTGCACGTGGCCGGTCTGAATGATCCCGTGGAGATCATCAAGGACCGGTGGGGAATTTCCCACATCTATGCCAAGAATGAATCGGATCTCTTCTTCGCGCAGGGATACAACGCGGCGCGGGACCGGCTCTTTCAGCTCGAGATCTGGAGGCGTCAGGCCACCGGGACTACGGCCGAGATCCTGGGACGCAAGGAGCTGAAACGCGACATCGGGGCGCGGCTGCATCAATCCCGTGGCGACATGAAACAGGAACTGAATTTCTACCACCCGCGCGGGGCAGAGATCGCCGCCGCCTTTGTGAAAGGGATTAATGCCTACATCGCCGAGACCGAGCGCGACCCGAAGCTCCTCCCCATGGAATTCCGCCTCCTCGGCATCAAGCCGGGCGCGTGGACGACCGAAGTGGTGATCTCGCGCCACCAGGGCTTGCTCGGGAACATCTCGGAGGAACTCAACTACGGCCGCGCCGTCGCGCTTCTCGGGCCGGAGGCGGTCAAAGAGTGGGCTTGGTTCCGCCCCCGCAATCCGGTCATCACACTGGATCCGGCAATCGACGGCCCGCTCCTTTCCGACAACATTCTCGAACTCTACACTGCCTTCCGCGGCGCGCTTCGATTTGCCCCTGAGGACGTTGTGGCCGCCTATCGCAACGACAAAAACTCATTCGAACTCCTCGCACAGGCGCTGCCGGACGAGTTCGCAATGATCCGCAACGGAGACGAAATCGGGAGCAACAACTGGGTGGTCGGTGGCATGCGCACCCTGACCGGCTTTCCGCTGCTCGCCAATGACCCGCATCGCGCACAGCAGGTCCCTTCGCTCCGATACTGGGTTCACCTGGTGGCACCGGGCTGGAATGTGATCGGCGGCGGCGAACCGGCACTGCCGGGAGTTTCGATCGGTCACAACGAATATGGCGCCTGGGGCATAACCATTTTCGGGCAGGACAGCGAAGATCTCTACGTCTACGACACCAACCCGGCCAACCCTATGCAGTACCGATACCGCGGCGCCTGGGAAACGATGAAGGTAATCAAGGACACCATCGCCGTCAAAGGCGAGGCGCCGGTTGCCGTGGATCTGAAATACACCCGGCACGGCCCGGTGCTGTACGAGGACGCAACGCATCACAAGGCCTATGCCCTCAGGGCCGCGTGGCTCGAGGAGGGTTCAGCACCTTATCTCGCAAGCCTGCGGATGGACCAGGCGAAAAACTGGGAAGAATTTCGTGATGCCTGCAGCTACAGCCGGATCCCGGCAGAAAATATGATCTGGGCAGATACCGGCAAGAACATCGGCTACCAGGCCGTGGGCATTTCCCCGATCCGGCCGAACTGGAGCGGGCTTGTCCCTGTTCCCGGTGACGGGCGATATGAGTGGGGCGGATATCTGCCCATCAGGGACCTCCCGCACATTCTGAATCCCACGAGCGGATACATCCGGACAGCCAACAATTTCATGGTCCCTGACGGTTATCCCTATTCTGAGTCACTTCACTATACGTGGGGCGACGAGATGCGCGCCGTGCGGATTGATGAATATCTGCGCTCGGGCCGGATGTTCACGGTTGCAGACATGATGAAACTTCAGCAGGATGAGTTGTCGATTCCCGCGCGCAACCTGGTGCCATTGCTCCAGGAGCTCGTGAGCAGCGATGCGGCAGCTGCCAAGGCACGCGACCTGCTCCTCGGCTGGGATTATGTGCTCGGCAGGGATTCAGTTCCCGCCGGCATTTACGCCGCCTGGGAACGGCGCCTCCAGAGCAACGTGCGCGACCTCTTCGTGCCTGTAAACGCGCGCAGGCTGCTCTCAGGCATAAACCTGAAGCGCATGATCGACTGGCTGGCCGCTCCGGACGGGCACTTCGGCAAGAATCCGACTGCCGACCGTGATGCGCTTTTGATCCGCAGTCTGAGCGAAGCTGTCACCGAGCTGACGAAACAGCTGGGTCAGGACATGGCCCAATGGCAGTACGGGCAGGAGAAATATCATCACATCCTGGTCTCCCATCCGTTGAGCGCAGCAGTCGGCGCCGATTTGCGCGCCCGGCTGAATGTCGGGCCGCTCCCCCGCGGAGGATACGCCGTCACGGTGAACGCCACGGGAAACGGCAACAATCAGACCTCGGGCGCCTCGTTCCGGATCATCGCCGACACCGAAAACTGGGACAACTCCGTCGGCACCAACAATCCCGGGCAGAGTGGAGATCCCGACAGCCCCCATTATCGCGACCTCTTTCAGATGTGGGCGGCCGGCAAGTACTTCCCAGTCTTTTACAGCCGCAAGAAAGTGGAGTCGGTAATGGAAGAGAAGATGGTCCTGTCGCCGGCACGATGATGCGGCCGGAGCGGGATCTGCAGAACCACCAGGACGCCAGGGAATTCGTCCCTTCTTGGCGTCTTGGTGGAATCCCTTGAACGAACGGCACTGCCCGGCCCTACTCTTGATGATCAAATATTATTGTGACTCTATTCCAGGGATGGATGTGTCGCCCCTTCAGGGCTCTTTCTTCCCATGCTCTCAACCCCGGGCGTGAGCCCGGGGCTACTCTGGTTCCGCCCCTTCGGAGCTGGGAGGTTTTTCTGTCACTAAATTTAATGATTATCAATTGTGCAGTGCTGCGGCCCCGTTTTTGAGCTGGTACAACACCTCAACTTCCTTGTCGCTCAGCGCGCGGTTGAATGCGGACAGGTCGTCGTACAACCCGACGTAATTCACCCCCAGACGGATGGTGGCTTGAGAGAAATTCCATGTGAATGGTTCGCGAATCTCTCGGGCAGTTCCCTGCGGCCGGCCATTGAGATAAAGCCTGGCCGTCCCCCCGGGATCGGTGTTCAAACCGGTAAAAGTGATTACGACGTGAGTCCACCGGCCGCGGGCGAACGGCGGCTCGGTCACAACGATCGTCCGGCTGTTGAAGTCGGGATTTTGCTCCGGCGGAAGATTCCCGGGATTCCAGACTTTCAGGTCGCCAAAGATCCCCAGCCGGAAATGACGCGGTTTGTCATCGCGCGTGAAGTCAACCCAGATTGCGGCGTTGTTGTACTCCTTATCCGTAATCTGGATCGGGTCCGAATATCCGGGGGCGAGATCTTCGTCGGGACTCAAGCTCAGCCAAAAGGACACGCTGCCGTTCCAATCACGCTCCCGGTAAGCAACGTTCTTTTCCGCCCGATAAAAAACGGCCATAGTGTTCTTCTTGCGGAACTGCAGGGCGTCTCCAAAACGACCTTGCCCGCGTGCAATGCCGACATCAGGATTCCCTATCCCAGGCTTGGCATCACCCTGGGTTTTATAGGTCGGTGCCGTGTAGATGCTTCTGTCCCCGGCACCAAAGTCGGCATCCGTCCCTCTGTCGAAGGAAGCATGGAACGTCAGAGCCTTAGTCAAGCCGGCTGGCACGGCATCACTCGATTGGATGAACGCCGCTGGAAAAATGAATGTCACTAAAAGGAGAACTCCGATGAGAATTCCTAAGGGCCACAGGCGGTTCATGGATTCGCTCCGCTATCACGGTTTTGGGATACCTTGCCGGTCGATACCGGCGATGATACCTCAGCTTGCGTCCGGCGCACAGCAAAACTCCGCGCGCAGGATGGGAAAGGCCGGCATTGAATGCGTCTGGCGGCTCGTGGGGACACCCGCCATCGTTTCGGAGTGCGGCAACTTGCAGCCTGCTTGCGTCGAAGCACTGGACCGGAGCCGAAGTAAATCACGAGATTGTCGCTGCCGCGGCCGTAGGCACGCGGGCTGTTCCTGTCCTCGAACTGCGATTTCATTACGACGCCGCGCGCGCAGAGGCCTGCCGGCTCTTCGATCGTGACTCCGCTGACGCGGTGGTAGTCGGGGAAGACGGTCGCCGTCGAGCCTTCGGTGATGAACTCAGCCCTGGGCCGGCAGCGGTTGCGCGGTTGCCGTCTCCGCCCAAAACAGCAAAAATGATCAAGCGCATCCCTCAGCCATCTGGTACAAAGTTGCTTGAAATGTCACTGGGGCATCACATGCTCGAAGCCACACTGCGCGATTACAAGAAGCGGATGTTGAGGGTGCTCATCCATATTCAGCAGCATTTGGACGACACGCTTGGTCTGGAGGAGTTGGCGGCCGTGGCCTGCTTCTCGCCATATCACTTTCACCGCGTCTTCACGGGCATGGTAGGCGAGTCGGTCATGGAGCACGTCCGGCGGCTTCGACTGGAGCGGGCGGCATCGCGACTCAAGCTGAGCCGGCAGCCGGTGGTTCAAATCACTTTCGACGCCGGCTACGGAACCCATGAGGCCTTCACACGCGCCTTCAAAGCGGCCTATGGCATGGCCCCGGTCCATTTCCGCTTGCACCGAAGTCCCGTCGCGGCCGTGCTGGCGCCGTCCGGCATTCATTACCGCGACGGTCCAACGCTCAAGGACTTCAAATCCAGACGAACAGGACTCCAAACCATGAATGTGCAGATCAAGAACCTGAAACCGATGCGTGTGGCTTTCATGCGCCACGTCGGGCCATATCGCGAAGTGGGCACGGCTTGGGACCAGCTGCTGCCCTGGCTCGGGAAGGAGGGACTGCTGGGCGGCGACGCGCAGTTCATCGGTATCTGCCATGACGATCCGGAGGTGACGCCGCAGAAGAGAATCCGCTATGACGCCTGCGTGACGGTGGACGAACCGTTTGCTTCGACCGGTGACATCGGCGCTCAGACCATACCCGGTGGTGAGTACGCCGTGATGACCCACTTCGGGCCTTACAGCAAGCTGGGCGAGGCCTACGCGAAGCTGTTGGGAGAGTGGCTGCCGCGCAGTGGCCGCGCGCTGCTCTCTGCGCCCTGCTTCGAGATGTACCTCAACGATCCGAACAGCACTGAGCCGGAGGACTTGATTGCCGACATCTATGCGCCGCTCGAATCGAACAGTAAATGACCAGTAACGGATGAAAAACGGCGGAGGAGTGACGGAGGCCGGAGGATGAAAACGCGCGGTGCCGCTTCATGATTTCCAGCTTAACATTCGGCATTGCTTTCGGCAGTCGTCGGTCCGATTTCGCTCCTGATAGGAAACTACCATGACAACCCACAGCCGGCCAAGCTGAAAGGCTGCGGGTCATGCTTGGGCGCAACAAGGCAGGCTGGATCCTGATGGAGATCTCGCAAGAAGTTCGCTCTCGGGCCGGCAGGGTGTATCCGGTCGAGCCGGTCAGGACGCTCAACGCCATCCACCCTGGCCACCGTTTTGAACCCTATTGCGATCGTCACGCTCTATTTGTGTTATAGATAGCAAGGATTCCTGGTTCCTGTCACTGTTTTGGAGTGCGGCAGCGTGCAGCCGGCTTTCGCATATGCGTTGCAGGGCCTGAGAAACGAGGCGCAAGCAGGCTTGCGCATTCCAGGGATTTCGGCACAAATTCATCGGCAACCGTGGCGGCAAGGATGAGACTCTTCACACGGATATCAATAGCAGGGGCGCTCGCTGCGCTGCTGTCAGCTCATCTGGCGCTGCCTGAGCAAAAAGAACAGCAGCAACAGCGGCCCAAGTTCAATGTTCAGGTCAATCTTGTGTCCCTGGATGTCGAGGTGCTGGACCAGCCGGGAAATCCGATCCCCGGCCTCACCAGGAACGATTTCGTCGTGAAAGAGAACGGCAGGACGATGGAGATCACAAATTTCGCCTGGCTCGCGGACCGGCCGGTAAGCCTGGCGATGGTGCTGGACACGAGCGCCATTTCGTCCGAAAAGCTGGTCACGTGCAAGCGCTTCATAGCTGATCTTGCTTACGTGCTCGCGCCCACGGACGATCTGTGCCTGTACTCGTTCGATTCCAGGGATGCGTATCTCGAGATGGATTTTACCGCAAGGCGCGGCCCTCTTATCGATGCCCTCGACAACATCGGCGTCCCGTCGCGGGGATCAGGGGGAATCCTGAAGGAACTCTTTGGGGTCCAGCCTCTAACCGGGCTTGCTATCGACCGGGCGCTGAGCAAACTCCGCAAGACCAACAACGGGAAAAAAGCCCTGCTGGTGATTTCGAACCGCTTCAGAGGGCTGGGGCCGGCCACCGTCGAACACGTCCGGGAATCGGGCTGCACCTTGTTGACGCTGGGATTCGGCAACACGGCAGCACTGCTGATCACTTTGGGGGGTGATCGGATCAGCAAGGGCCAGCTCATGAAGGAATCGGGAGGCCGGCAGTTTTCCGCCGAGACTAAGGATCCGGCCGGTGTGTGCCGACAGATTGCTTACTCCTTGAAGAACTACTACGCCCTCGGATACCTGACTGAAATCGGCACTGCCGGAGAAAAAGCGCGGCGGGTTGAGGTGCAGGTGCCGGGGAAAAACTACACGGTCAACTACAGGCGCAGCTATGTGCTCACAGACCGTTGAAAGTAGTCCTCTGAATCCCCTCGGCTGCGCATGCCTCGAGCACCTCGCTGCTGGTAAGAGCCTTGAACTCCTCCTCATGGAGGTACGCCGGCATGGTGCGATCGATTTCGGGACAGCGCCGGGTGGAAGGGTGGAAGTAGATTTCGGTTACGCCTTCCGGGAGATGTTGCAGGAATCTCAGCACGAGCTCCGTCGTCATCGCTCCCGTGTCCGCCATGCCGAAAATGAAGTCGTTGCAGCGCACGCGTGAGTGCCGCAGGCGGCTCTTCATCAATGCTATCAGGGGGGAGAGAGACGTCCATGCAGCCAGCCTGGCGATGGGCGATTTTTTCGCTGCACGCCAGGAAGGGAGAAAGGGCTCGTTGGGAAGCCGCATCGCAGGCAGCCCATAGTCGCGTCCGACCTCCAGAATGAGGCTCATGATTCTCGGGTGCAAATGCAGGTGGTTGTGACTGTCGGCATGATCCAGCGCCAGCCCCGTCTTTCGAAACGCTTCAAACTGGGCGCGAATCTCGGCCTGGAGCTGCTGCCGGATGCCCGGCCACAAGGCGAACTTGAATCCAGCCCGGGCAGGATGATTGGAAAACTCCCCGCGCGCGTCGACCAGATCGGGAATGGCTTCCGGGGGCAGGACTGGCCGACCCTCGACCAGAACGACATGTAGTCCGACCCTAAGACTCGGAACCCGCCGCGCACGTTCGATGGCATCGGCTGCGGCCCCACCCCCGACCATCAAGCTGGCTGTGGTCAAGATCCCGCGGCGATGAGCTTCTATGATCGCTTCGTTCACCGGCACGGCCAGGCCGTAGTCGTCGCCGGTAACGATCAGCCGTCTCATGGATTCCCCTCTTGAGCGACGAGACGTCCATCGCGCGTAAGGGTGAAATGCGCGCCGCGCCATACGGTGGTGCGCTTGGTGTAGGCAAGAAAAAAGGAAATCAGGGAGGCAATATCACGAAACGGCAGCAGGTAAAGACTGCGCAGTCCCTCGCGGTCGCGGAGGCCCCATCCGAGATTCACCGCTGCCGTCGCCAGTCTCAGAACGAGAGCCCCCAGCAGCACCGACAGTCCGGTAATATCGCCGGGACGCACGGCGGCATAAAGCAGCGCGAAAGGCACGGACCGTAGCAACACGGTGGCGGAGAAGGCGATCGGCCGGGCGGCACGATTGTTTTGATCCCAGTAGACTTGATGTCCCCACCATTGTGAGGGGCTCTTGAGATCCATGATCGTATCGATAAAGTAAGGGATAATTGCATTCTTCTTTCCCGAATTCCAGATGCGTCGCCCCATCTCATAATCTTCGACCAGATAGTCGGCCAGCGCGGGCAGACCACCGATTTCCTCGAGCGTGGAGCGCCGCAATGCCGTAGAGGCGCCAAGGCAGAATTTCGCGGCTCCCGTGACATGCGCAAAAATTATGCTCGTCATCAGATCCGCATTCAGGGTCAACAGCTCGACCTTCTCGTACCAGTTGTCCGCGCAAGCCGCTTTATACAGCGTACAGACAAATCCAACCTCCCGGTCCGCCAGAGGAGCGACGATGGTTTTGAGATAGTCGGGCCTCAAAAGCACATCGCTGTCACCAATCACCAGAATGTCGTGGCGCGCATGTTTGAGGCCGCCGATCATATTGTTGATCTTGCCGTTGGTGCCGGCCCGGCACTCCTCGATGGCGATCGTGACCCTTGCGCTGCCGAATTCCTGTTGGATTTCCTTCAAGAGCGGAATCGCGGGATCATCCCGTCTCTGCGCGGAAAACACGACCTGGTAGTCCGGGTAATCCTGGCAGCAGACGCTGCGCAGATTCTCGCGCAGATTTTTCTCGAGACCGTAGACCGGCTTCAAAACAGTGACGGGAGGCCAGGCCGAAAAGGAATGCTTTGACGGCTGCCGAGCGCGTGTGCGGAGCCGTATCATGGCGAGCAGGCACAGAACCGCATAAACCGAGCCGCCCACGGCTGGGACGAGAAAGATCCATGCGAGAAACTGCCTTGCAATATGAAAGGGCATTCAGCCTTCTCCAAATGAAGTCATATGTTACAGAAAAGCCGCCACAAAGAACACGAAGAACCAAGCATCGCACCAAATATGTAAAATAACGCTTTTTTGTGATTTTGTGGGTTTTCTGGTTCCGGGTCTGTCAACAGTCGGGCAGGGCTTGCATCGGCGGGTGAAAAAGGTATAGGTTGGCTTCTGCAATTTCAAGTCCATCCTGCAATCGCGGCGCCGCCTGAATATTCGGGCGCGCTGATCTCAGAAAGGAGTCCTTTATGCCGGCTCGGACACTCCAACGGATGATGATGGTTGCGATATTGATTCTGCTGGGCTCGATGCCGGCGCCAGCGCAGCTTTCGCAGAACATGCAGGACATGCTGCGCCGCATCAATTCGGGGGAATTCGGCGGCGGCCGCGGAGGCCCCGGGTCCGGCGGGCGCTGGGTCGACGGTGGGCAGGGCTACACGAGCACGGAGCGAAATGCGGGTGGCGGCAGCGAAATCGTGCGCTATGACACGGCCACCGGCAAGCGTGAAGTGCTGATGACAGTGGCGCAACTGACCCCGCCGCAGCTCGGCAAGCCGCTGCAGTTCAGCGACAACACTTCGTCCGCCGACAGTCGGCGCATGCTGTTTGCCACCAACGGCCGCCCGACCATGATCCGGAAAACCTCTTACGAATACTGGGTTCTCGATAAGATCGACAACTCGTGGCACAAGCTTGGCCGGAATGCACCCGCGGGAGTGCTCTATGCCAAGCTCTCGCCTGACGGCACGCGCGCCGCCTATGTGCGGGAGAACAACATCTATGTCGAGGACGTTCGCAGCGGCGGGATCAAGCAGGTTACCTCCGACGGCACGCCCATGATCATCAACGGCACGTCCGACTGGGTGTACGAGGAAGAGTTGTCGCTGCGCGACGGTTTCCAGTGGAGTCCGGACGGTCAAAAGATCGCCTACTTCCAGTTTGACCAGAGCGGCGTTCCCGAATTCGCACTGATCAACTACACCGACAGCCTCTATCCCGTCATTACCAGATATCCCTATCCAAAAGCAGGACAGACCAACGCTGCCGTGCGCGTCGGCGTCGTCAGTGCTGCGGGGGGTCCCACCCGCTGGATCCAAGTGCCAGGCGATCCGCGCAATATCTATATACCGCGAATGGACTGGGCGGCGAACTCCGGCGAGGTGATACTCCAGCAGCTGAACCGGCTGCAGAATACCAACAACGTGCTGCTGGCAAACGCCGAGACGGGAGAAGTGCGCCAGATGTTCCAGGACCGTGATGAAGCGTGGGTCGACTACAATCGTGATTTTGTCTGGCTGGAAAAGGGGAAACGCCTGTTGTTCACCAGCGAGCGCGATGGCTGGCGTCACGCTTATGCGGTCTCGCGCGCCGGCGAGGCGCGCCTCGTCACGACCGGCGCATTCGACCTGCTGTCCATTTCGGCAGTGGATGAAACCGGCGGCTGGCTCTATTACATCGCCTCGCCCGACAACGCCATCCAGCGATATCTCTACCGCTCGCGCCTTGACGGCAACGGCAAGCCCGAACGGGTGACTCCGGCCAACATTCCTGGAACCCACACCTACAACATCTCACCGGATTGCCGATGGGCCTTCCACAGCTACTCGAAGTTCGACTCGCCGGGAATCTCGGAGCTGGTCCGGCTGCCCGAGCACCAGACCGTGCGCGTGTTTCAGAATAACGCCGATCTCAAGGCCAAGGTAGCACCCATGCTCGCAGGCCGCACCGAGCTTTTTCAGGTCGATGTCGGCGGCGGCGTCAAGATCGACGGCTGGTTGATCCGGCCGGCGAGGTTTGATCCCGCGAAGAAATATCCGATCATCGTCAACGTCTACGGTGAGCCGGCTTCGACCACGGTCAATGACAGCTGGGGAGGCACGGGGAGAATCCTGGCAGCCGCTCTGGCCGATGATGGCTATCTCCTGGCCAGCTTCGACAACCGCGGCACCCCCGCTCCGAAGGGACGCGCGTGGCGCAAGGTGATCTACGGCTCGGTCGGTGTGCTGGCCTCGAAGGAGCAGGCCGCCGCCCTGTGGGCCCTGGCGGCTTCACATCCTTATGTTGACCTGGATCGCGTGGGCGTATACGGGTGGAGCGGCGGCGCCTCCATGACGCTCAACCTGATGTTTCGTTCACCCGAACTGTACAAGGTCGGCGTGGCGGGGGCACCCGTCCCGGACCAGACCCTGTACGACTCGATCTACCAGGAGCGTTACATGGGTCTGCCGCAGGATAATCCCGAGGGGTACAAAAACGGCTCGCCGATCACATTCGCGCAGGGACTCCAGGGTAAGCTGCTCATCATTCACGGCACGGGCGACGACAACGTTCATTTCCAGGGGACGCAGCGGATGATCAACCGGCTCATCGAACTCAACAAGCAGTTCAGCTTCATGGAGTATCCAAACCGCCGTCACGGCATCAGCGGCATCCACCTCGACACCCTCAGGTACGGTTTCCTGGAACAGTACCTGCCCGCGGGCGGCCGCTAAGGAACATGGGACACGGATCGATACGGATTCATCGCTGGTAAATCTGCGGATCCGCTGAGCATTTCCAGTCGCTTCGGATCAATCCGTTTCGTTCGGATCAAGACAGCTATCGAGGTCCGAAAGCAATTGCCCGAAATGAGCCGATATGGTACATTATACACATGAAACGTACAAATCTTGTGCTTGATGAGCAACTCTTGGAAGAAGCAGTGCGCCTGGGCGGCGCCCGGACTTATTCGCAGGCCGTAAATGAAGCCCTGGCCGACTACACGCGCCGCATCAAAGCGCGCAAAATCCTCCAACTGGCGGGATCCGGCCTGTGGGAGGGTGACTTGGCCAGAATGCGCGGCGATCGATCCGGACGGCGAGCGCGCGGGGTCGCAGCCGATGGTTCTCGTTGATACGTCTGTCTGGATCGAGGTATTCCGCAAGAGCCCGCGCGTCCCTGTCGAATCATGCCTGGACCTGGATGACGCCGTGACATGCCTTCCTGTGATCCAGGAGGTCCTTCAGGGATTCCGTGACCAGCGCGCTTTCCGGATTGCGCAAGAGGCCATGCTGGCATTGCCGGCAGTGGAGTCGCCACTCCGGAGCGTTGTCTTCGAACAGGCGATCGACCTGTACCGGCAGGCGCGGCATCAGGGCCTCACGGTCCGGTCAGGCGTCGACTGCCTGATCGCCGCCTGCGCACTGCGGCATGGGTTGCCGGTCTTGCATCATGATCGCGATTTTTCCCTGCTTGCGAGAATATCCCCGCTCGAGGCCATCGATCTCTTCCGCCATCATGGATGATTAGGGAATTCTGATGTCGATGACCGATCACCGAAAGCGGGTTGACGCTGCGTAGAAAAATGTGATAATTTTATGATATCTGGCTAATTAGAAAGTCTTAAGATTTCTCGTAAGGAAGGGGTCGGGATCGCGCATGCGCCACTCGGGTGCGACGACTCCCACTTCAGCGCCTTGTTCCCTGGCATGTCTGGAAGGAGTGCTTTTTGAGGTCTGACGGGGGTTCCACGTCAGGGGACGGATGCCGCTTCTATACATCCGGTTAATCAGAAACGCGCATGCGGCTGCCGTCTCTCTGAGTCTGCTTCCGCCGGCAGTTCCATATTTGAAGGAGTGTGTCTATGAAGCGAATTCTTTTGGTGCTTGTTACGTTGTCCGCTTTGGTCGTAGCGGCCGGTCAGGCGGCCTTCGGGCAAGGCGGCGGTATGACCTCCTCGATCACGGGGACGGTTGTCGACCAGTCCGGCGCCGTAGTTCCCGGTGCAACTGTGGCAGTGAAAAACAAAGCCACCAGCATGGAGTACCGCAGCAGTACGGCTGCGAACGGGTCATTCACAATCCCGGCCGTGCCCGTAGGCAATTACTCCGTGACCATTACCGCAACCGGTTTCAAGCAGGCTATCATCGAAGACGTCAAGGTGGATGCCGGCACGCCGGCCAGTGTCAGCGCATCGCTCCAGATCGGCAACCCCACGGAAACCGTCGTTGTGGTCGGAGGGGCGGACATTGTGCAAACGACGTCGGCCACCATCGCCACTTCAATGACGGTCAGCCAGATCGCGAACCTTCCACTCTCGACCCGCAATGCTCTCGACTTCGTGGTTTTTCTGCCGGGCGTCAACACGGCTGGGATCACCCGCGACGCCAATATCATGGGCCTGCCGCAGGCTGCGGTCAATATCACGATTGACGGCGTCAGCGCCCAGGATAATTACAACAAGAGCACTGAGTTCTTCGTGCGTGTCAGCCCGCGGTTGGATGCCGTAGAGGAGGTCACCATTTCCACGGCCACCCCGGGGGCTGAGAGTGCAGGTCAGGGCGCGGTACAGATCCGATTCACGACGCGCCAGGGGAGCAATGACTTTCGGGGCAGCATTTACGAGTATCATCGCAACCAGTTTTTCAACTCCAACTACTGGTTCAACAACCGCGACCAAGCGCCTACCTACAATGGCACAAGCGTCCCTTGCACGCCGCAGCAGTTGGCCAGCGAGTGGGACAAGTGCAAAGCGCCGCGGGATCCGGTGAAGCTGAATCAATTCGGCGGCCGATTGGGAGGCCCCATCATAATTCCCAGGCTCTTTAACGGCCGTGACAAGGCGATGTTTTTTTTCAACTTCGAGGAATTCCGCCAGCCCAATGCAATTTCCCGGCAACGCACGATCTTCAATCCGGTGACCCAGCTAGGTACCTTTCAGTATAATGTCACAGTCGGCGGCCAACAGCAGGTCCGGCAGGTAAACCTGCTGCAGCTGGCGGCAGCCAACGGCCAGACGTCTGCTATTGACCCCGTCATCGGGAAGCTGCTGGCCGACATTCGCAGCTCGACAACACAGACTGGCGGCGTACAGCAGCTGAGCGATCCCAATCTGCAGCGGTTTACCTTCACCAATACGGGCCTGGTGATCAATCATTTCCCGACCGCCCGTTTCGACTTCAATCTGACCAGCAAGCACCACCTGGAAGTTACCTACAATTACACCAAAAACATCCGCACCCCGGATATTCTCAATAGCAACGATCCAGCCTTCCCCGGTTTCCCGAATCTAGGCGCGTATGTTTCCCACCGTTTCGTCGGCGGTGGCGCGGTACGTTCAACGTTGACGCCGACCCTGGTCAATGAATTGCGTTTTGGCCTCTCGGGGGGATCTTCGCTTTTCAGGCCCGAACTGAGCCCAGGACAATACAGCGGCTCACTGGCCAACCAGGCAGGATTCGCTCTCGGCATCAGCGCGGCGGGCATCACCAACGCGTACGTTACGAACGCTCCCAGCCGCCGCAATACGCCGACGCAGGTGCTCGAGGAAACACTCAACTGGATCCGAGGTACGCACAGCCTCAGTTTCGGCGGGGCATTCACCAACATCGGCCTCTGGACCTGGAGCAATGCCCGCGTGGTGCCTGCGATCACTTTCGGGGTCAACAGCACCGACCCGGCCATCGGCATGTTCAATACCACCAACTTTCAGGGGGCCGCTTCATCGGACCTCACGCGGGCCCAGAACATCTATGCGGTCTTGACGGGGCGCGTCACTGCCGTCAGCGGCGATGCTTACCTGGACGAAAAGACCAACAAATATGGCTACCTCGGCCCCCGAGTCAATCGGGGCCACATGCGGGAGTTAGGTTTCTTCGCGCAGGACCAGTGGAGGGCGCGGCCGGGACTGACGCTCACCCTTGGGCTGCGCTATGAGTTGCAGCTTCCCTTTGTTCCTCTGAACGACAGTTACACCACAGCCGACATCTCGGATCTGTATGGGGTTTCCGGGTATGGCAACCTCTTCAAACCCGGTACCATGACAGGCCGGGATACGCAGTTTATCCTTTACAAGAGCGGTGTAAAGGCCTACAACGTCGACACTCTTAATTTTGCTCCCAGCTTAGGCTTTGCCTGGACTCCAAAGTCGGGCAATCGCTGGCTCAATCGTATCCTGGGCGCGAACGGGGGGACAGTCTTGCGCGGCGGCTACTCGATTGCTTACAACCGCTACGGCATGGCGGAAATACAAAGCCTGTTTGCAGCCAATCCGGGAAGCTTCGTCAGCGCCTCCCGCAGCATGACACTGGGAAACCTGGTCACCAATGTCGGGAGCGACACGCTGCCGGTCTTGCTAAGCCAAACGAGTCGCCTGGGCGCGGCTCCTTTCAATTCTACACCAAGTTTTCCGATGATCGGGGCGGTCAGCAATTCGGTCAACATCTACGATCCCAATCTACACACTCCCTACACCCAATCCTGGAGCTTCGGCATCCAGCGCGAGATCACCAAGGACACGGTTCTGGAGGTGCGATACGTAGGCACGCGCAATCTCGCCGGGCAGACCACGTACGATCTCAATGAGACCAACATTGTGGAAAACGGCTTGCTTCCCGAGTTCAAACTGGCGATGGCGAACCTGCAGGCGAATATTGCGGCAGGGCGCGGAAACAACTTCAAATATTTCGGGCCGAATACCGGCACCTCACCCCTGCCGATCAGTCTTGCTTACTTCAGCGGATTGCCGGCTACACAGGCCAGTGATCCGTCCAAGTACACCTCTTCTCTCTTCTCGAGCACCTCATTCGTCAATCCCCTGGCGCAAATGAATCCCAACCCATTCACTTTTGCGGACAACCTGTGGAGTGACGCCACTCGCCGCGCCAACGCGTTGGCCGTGGGATTGCCGGCCAACTTTTTCCTGGCGAATCCGGGTCTGACGGGCGGGGCCAACTATACGGGCAATGGCGGTTACAGCCGCTATGACGGGATGCAGGTTGAATTGCGCCGCCGCCTCACCAAAGGGCTGCTGGTGCAATCCAACTACACCTGGGCGAAATCATTCAGTTCCTCCAGGGTCTCGTTCCGGGCTCCGAGAGTGAACACTCTTGGTGGCACGGTTGCGCATGCTTTCAAGATCAACTGGGTCTACGAGCTGCCGTTCGGGCCCGGGAGGATGATGTTTGCCAAGTCCGGCCGACTGATGACCACTCTCATCGGCGGTTGGGAGTTCCACGGCACCGGCCGCATTCAGGGCGGCCAGCTGCTGGACTTCGGCAATGTCAGGCTGGTTGGAATGAACCGGCAGGACCTCCAGCAGCTGTATGGGCTGTATTTCGATAACGCCGCCGAGATCATCTACGCGTTGCCGAAGGATATCATCGACAACACGATAAAGGCCTACAGCGTAAGTGCGACGTCCTCGACCGGCTACGGCTCCCTCGGGCCGCCCACCGGA
This sequence comes from Terriglobia bacterium, assembly GCA_020072565.1. Lineage (NCBI taxonomy): Bacteria > Pseudomonadati > Acidobacteriota > Terriglobia > Terriglobia bacterium. The sequence goes on along the minus strand of JAIQGI010000009.1, from coordinate 156,555 downwards.
CGCTACATCGCGCCGGCCAACAGCGCGAACTGCATCGAGGTGTACGACGGCCAATGCGCTCCGGTCGAAACGCGCATCAAGGGTCCGATGTTCACCCGTTTCGATCTGAGCGTCGTCAAGAGAGTGCGCTTCACCGAGAACACGAGCTTCGAATTGCGTGGCGAGTTCTTGAACGCTTTCAATAACACCAACTTCTACGGTGCCGCCAACCCGGGCAGCAGCGCAACCTGGGGCCAGATAACGTCTGCGTATCGGGACGTGTCCAACAGCCAGGATCCGGGTGGACGGATGATTCAACTGGTCGCCCGGATCAACTTCTAGGCGGCAAGTCCCTTCCCTTCAGGAGAGGAACGCGCTCGCCGTGTTCCTCTCCGTTTTCCCCTTTGCCGACAATCGCACTCCCGCAGTCCGCCAAGCCCCTGGGTTGTACCCGCGCGCATGAAAACTCCACTGGACATCCAAACTGCAGAGGAGCGGACCTTGACGCTCTGCTGCGCCGCAAGCGATAAGAAGCGACCCGTAGCCTGATAAAGGCTGGGCGTGCAAGAGTTTGTCTCCGCTCAAAAGGTCCACGTCTACGTCCAGGTTTAGGTCCAAGTCCACGTTTATTGGCATAATCATTCCTATCTTAGCGCTTATGGGTCGGTGTCCCCGGCTGTTGCCGCGCTGGCGCACAGCGGCGGAATTGGTGATATAGTCGGTGGTTGGGCCCTTCCGGCTACGGATAAGAAATCCGCATAGCCGGGATCGAAATCGCCATGATTCCTTTGAAAGACGACAATCCCACGCAAATAACTCCTGTAGTAACCTGGGGATTGATCGCCATAAACGTGGCGGTTTTCCTGTATCAGGTCTCCCTCGGTCCCAGGGAGGGCCGATTGTTTGTGTACGAGTATGGCGCTATTCCTGCCGTGATCTTCGGGTTCCAGGCGCTGCCGGGCTCCCTGGCTGCCATCCCTCCTCAGCTCAGCTTGTTCACCAACATGTTCCTGCACGGCGGATGGCTGCATCTGATCGGGAACATGTGGTATCTGTGGATATTCGGGGACAACATCGAGGCAGCCATGGGACGCTTCCGCTACCTGGCCTTCTACCTCATCAGCGGGTTCCTCGCTTCGATGAGTCACGCGCTTTCGGACATGTCGTCGGTTGTGCCGGCCGTTGGAGCGAGCGGTGCAATCTCGGGAGTGCTCGGGGCCTATTTGCTGCTGTATCCAAGGGCCCAGGTTCTGGTTCTTGTCCCGCTCGGTTTTTTCACCCGGCTGATGTACATCCCGGCCGGATTCGTGTTGGGTTTCTGGTTTGTGCTGCAACTCCTGAGCGGAAGCATGAGCGGCAAGCAGAGCGGGGGCGGTGTGGCTTTCTGGGCTCACATCGGCGGGTTTCTTGTCGGGATGATGCTCGTCGGTCTGTTCAAAAAGCGGCAGGTCCGATTTTTCAATCCGCCACGTTCTCGTTCCGGCTATGCTCAATGGTAGCAGCTCGCATTTGCCACGATCCCCCACGCTTATTGCTTAAGAAATCGGTCGATGTAATCCTTGATGACGGGGTAGGGAAGCACCTGGGTCAACCGCTGCTGGCGGCCTGTTTCGGTGATGACAAAGTAGGTGGGGGTCGAAGTGATGTTGCGGCTGCGTCCCAAAGTCAATTCGTGCGCGAGGGCGACCTCAATCGCCGGATCCGAGGCCAGCTTGTTCAGGCGGACTAATTCTGCAGGATCCAGAACTTTGGCGAGGACGGCGTCGAATTTGCCGTCCTGGGCCCACTGATCCTGTGTGGTGTACAGCGCGTCAGTCACCCGCAGCCATCGCTCCCTGCCGAGACGCATGGCAGCGAGCGCGAGGCGTGCAGCCGAGCGCGCCAATGGATGCATGTCCAATGGAAAATCGTGGTAGACCACATAAACCTTTTTAGTCTCGGCATAGTCTTTGATCAGAGGTTTGATGATCCCGAGATAAAAGTCACGGCAGTGGGGGCACTGATAGTCCGAGAACACCTCTATTCTTATGGGAGAGGCGGCATTGCCGCAGAAGTAGAGTTCTGCCGGTTTTACTGTGCCGGTTTGCCCGGTTGCCGCGAACAGGTTCGGCTTCGGTTGGCCTGGTTGCAGCAGGCATAGTACCGCCGCCAGCAGCGTGGAAGCGGCCGGTAGGGGGATCCGGTTTTCGCGCCGCTTCGGTCGCACTGGTGTTGGAGTCATAGCCCTTCCCATCGGTTCGCGGCTCGCGGGTGTCCTGGCGGTTTCTCCGGCCGTCCCGCGGAGCAGCGCCACACCGTCTACGCAGGTCGGCGCCTCCGTTATTCGGAGCGCTTCATCTCCCACTCGTGCAGTTCGAGGGACCGCGCCCCATTCTTAACGTACGGGTCGCTCTCGGCGATTTTCCGGGCTTCTTCCAATGAGTCGGCTCTGTAAATAACCAACCCACCCGCCCCATCTGAGAAACGGCCGCGCGCGAAGATTGCGCCCTCCTTCTGCTTCCGGTCAAGAAACTCGACGTGCGCAGGTCGCAACTCCTGGCTCTTTACCAAGTCACGCATCGGTAAGAACGCTGCAAAGTATTTCATTGGTATCAGCCTCTCGTTCTTCATCCAGCAGTTTAGCAGGGCAATAATGGCACGATTCTCGCATGAAACGGAAGGAAACAAAACGCCCAAACTCAGGCGAGGTGCACGCCTGCTATTTCTGCAGAGCACGCAGGCTCGTATGGCCCGTGGTCATCAACAAGCTGGCTTCCGGCAGCAGTTCGATCGCCTTCTTTACCTGGTTATCGGCCTGGATTGCTATCTTGACACCCGCCAGCCGCCCAAAGGCGGAGGTATAGACTTCCTGTTTGATACCACGCTTTATAAAATCGATATTCTCCTGAATGTCATCTTCTTTGAATTCGATGTTTCGGCTGCGCAGGTAGTCCTTGAAGTCTGTCAGAATCGCGTCGGTGATTTCCGGATCCGGAATCGGCACCGGACTCCGATCAGGGCGGGGACGAACTTCCGCGCGGTTGAGGGGCAGCCTGAAGTTGCCCGCGGCGGCCGTCTGGCCCGACGCCAGCCGGAGCGCATATTCAAAGAATATATACTGGGAGGACAGCAGCGTCTCGAAATGGTTGAGTTTTCGGTCCGGCACTTCGAGGTCAGGAGTAATGCCCCCTCCGCCCAGCACCTTTCGACCGCTGTCCGTCTGCCTGACTTCCCGCGGTTCGCCTGCGCGCGCCAGCCCGCCGCCGAGGTAGTAGTAGTCGAGGAGGGTGCCGGAATAATCACGCTGGATCTGGCGTCCGCTCGGTGTGTAATACCTGGCGGTAGTCAACGCCATGCCGGTGACGTTGCCCAGGGAGTAGACCGATTGGACCAAGGCCTTGCCGAAGCTGGTTTCCCCCAGGATCAAAGCCCGGTCATGGTCCTGGAGGGCGCCGGCTACGATCTCGGAAGCACTGGCGCTCTGACCGTTAATCAGAACGACAACAGGGATGCGAATCCTTCCCCGGCTGGGCGCCCGATAGATTTTGGCCGAGCTCCGCGCACGCCCTTTGGTGGACACGATCATCTGGCCGCGCGCCAGAAACAGGTCCGCCACATCGATAGCCTGGCTGAGCAGGCCTCCGGGATTGTTCCTGAGATCGAGAATCAATCCCGAGAGCCGGGCGGGCGCCAGACTTTCCAGCTTCTGGTTCAGTTCTGCCGCCGTCGACTCCGAGAAGCGGTCGATCTTGATGTACCCCGTGCCCGGGCTGACTTCGAATGCGTGCGGCACCGAAGGAATGGGTATTTCATCCCGCTCCACTTTGAATTGCAGCGGGTTGCGGACGCCCAACCGTTCCGCGGTGATGGTCACCCAGCTGCCATGCGGTCCGTGCAGGCGATCCACGACTTCATCCCGGGTGAGATTGTCAATGGCCTCCCCCCCGATATGAGTGATCACATCGCCCGCCCGCAGGCCGCTGCGTGCGGCCGGCGACTCAGGGACCGGCGGCTCTATGATGACCACCCGGCCGCTATCGCGCCGCAGGCGCCGAACGTTGGCGCCCACACCGAAATACGAGCTGCGCTGCTCTTCGCGCAGCCGCGCGAACTCCCGCGGATCGAAAAAGCTGGAATGGGGATCCAACGCGTGCAGCATCCCCTTGATGGCAGAGTAAAAGAGCCGGTCCGCCTCAATCTTGTCCACGTAGTTCCGCTGAATGACGTCGAGCGCCTCGATAAAACTGCCGGGAAACTCATCCGGGCGGGGCGGCACCGGGCCCGTAGCCATGCGGCCGCCCAGGAAGCCGCAAATGAGCGATGACGTTACGACTATCAGGATCGCGAGCGCTCCAGATCCATTCCTCATCATCGGACGGCTCCAGTTTCAGCGGAGTACCTGCCTCACCGGCTTGCGGTCATCCCCCATGATGTACATGACTATCTATGGACCCGGGTCGAGCTTCAAGCAGAATTCATGCTCGCGCCGCACAGGCTCCAAAATGGCGGTCGCCGCAGCACACCCCCGGCAATCTCTCTCCGCCTAAAGCGATGGCAAACGGACCGCAGCATCGGCGGGGCGCACAGGTTCGGCCTTCGGCAGTTCCGGAGTGAAATCCTCGCCCGGATTGATGAACTTGTCGCTCTCGAAGTGATACTGCTTGTCGTAAAGCTGGCGGTAGCGGCCGTTTGCCGCAAGCAATTCCGTGTGGGTGCCGCGTTCGATGATCTCGCCGCCTTCGAGCACCAGGATCTGATCGGCACTGCGAATGGTGGAAAGCCGGTGTGCGATCACGAACGTGGTGCGGCCATGCCGCAGGCGCCGCAGGCCGTCCTGAATCAGCGCCTCGCTCTCGCTATCCAGGCTGGACGTCGCTTCGTCCAGGATCAGAATGCGGGGATCCGCCAGGATCGCGCGCGCAATTCCGACCCGCTGCCGCTGGCCTCCGGATAGCTTGATGCCCCGCTCGCCGACCACCGTGTCATACTTCTTCTCGAAACCCTCGATGAACTCCTCGCAATGCGCGATGCGGGCCGCCTCGCGGATCTCCTCGCGCGCAGCCCTGGGGCGCGAAAACCGGATGTTGTCGGCAATCGTGCCGTCAAACAGGAAGTTTTCCTGCATCACCACGCCGAGATACGAGCGGTAATCGCGCAGCCGGACCGCCTTCACATCGACGCCATCGATCAGGACGCGGCCCACAAGCGGGTGGTTGAATGCCATCACGAGGCCAATGAGCGTGCTCTTCCCCGAGCCGCTCGAACCCACCAAGGCAGTCGTCGAACCCGCGGGCGCGTGAAGAGAGACGCCTTTCAGCACCGGCACGCCTCCGTTATAGGCGAAACTGACATTTTCGAAGACAATGTCGCCGCGCACGGAAGGCAGCGGCCTCCGGCTCTTGTCGTCATCGTCCTCCGTGGCAATGCGCTTGATTTCGTTGATGCGGTCGAGGCCGGCGAACGCCTCGGTGATTTGAGTTCCGATGGAGGCGATCTGTACCAGCGGCATGGCCATCAGCCCGGTGAAGAAAATGTACATCACCAGATCCCCGAGCGTCATCTTCCCGGCCACGATGGCGTTCCCGCCGACCAGTATCATGATGACCCCGATCATGCCGATGATGACGCTGGAAGCAGACCCGGTGGCGGACACCCCGGTGATAGACTTGGCCACGTTCCGGAACAGCCGGTGCACGCCATGCGTGAAGACGATGTGCTCACGCTTTTCCGCGGTGTAAGACTTGACGATGCGGATGCCGCCCAGGGACTCCGCAAGGCGTCCGGTGACCTCCGCATTGATCTTTCCACGCTCGCGGAACAACGGTCTCAGCCTCTTGAAGGCAAATGCCATGATGCCGCCGAAGCAGGACAGAACGGCGAGAGTCACCAGCGTCATTTCCCAGTTGAGATAAAACAGCACCCCCAGTGCCAGAAAACCGGTGACGATGGATCCGGTCAATTGCACCAGGCCGGTACCCACCAGGTTCCGGATGCCTTCCGCGTCCGTCATGATGCGCGAAATGAGCACACCCGTCTGCGTGGAATCGAAGTATGACACCGGAAGCCGCACGACGTGTGCTTCCACGCTCCGCCGCATGTCTGTGATCGCGTGCTGCGCAGCCACGCCGAGCACCTGGGAAAGAGCGAAAGAGGTGGCCGCATCGATCAGCGTGGCTGCACCCGCAGCCAGAGCCAGCAGAGGAAGCAGATCGTGGCGATGCTTAATGATCACATCGTCGATCAGGAACTTCGAGCACGCCGGCAGAACAAGTCCCGCCACGCGGCTGATGAGCATGAGGAGCAGGCCGAGGGCCAGGCGCGAACGATGCTCCGAAATCAGCCGGCGCGCCTCGCCCCATGCTTCCGACCATCGGATTTTCTTGTTGTCCGCCAAGACCACTCCTCCATCACCGTCGTCCCTCCGGTTTCACCCAACGCGAGCGCGAAGGACGCGAGAAACACGGATCATCTTGCCGCACCCGGTTGCCGGTCCGCGGGCAACCGGCAGATGACGTTCTCTATGGTAGTACCTCCAGATCAAAGTGCGAAGGCAGATTCACAAGAGGAAGGACACATCTTGGACCGGAAGACAACCGTCGCGAGAATGCAAAACAGCCTGAGGGCTGCGATCGAACCTGCAGACACAAGATACACGAAGCCCGCGACGCAGTTTTCATGTGTTTTGTGTGTCACGTGTCCGCAGAAGGCGGATCTCTTCGCTGTGCCTTAACGTGAGTGCCGTCACATCTTTCCCGGCGCCTGTCGAATAGCCTATATCGATAGGCCGTCGAGGAGGTGCCATGCGTCGCCATCTGGCGTCAAGGCTACTGGATGCGTTCCGGACCGTCCTGGGTGCCGGAGTCTTGCTATGTTGCTCTATCTCCTTGCCGGCCCAATTACCCCAGCCGGATTACGACTTGAACCACGACGGCTCCATTAATGTCCTGGATCTTCAAATTCTGGTGAATGCCATCCTCGCGGGCGTCCAGACCGGCAGTGGGGATCTCAACGGCGACGGCAGCGTGAATGTCCTCGACCTGCAGTTGCTTGTGAATCGCATCCTCGGCATTTCAAGCCCACCGTCGGGTGTGCCTCAAATCGCGGGTTGTCAGATTTTCCCCGCCGACAATCCCTGGAACAGGGATATTTCCGGTGATTCCGTGGACCCGAACTCCGCCAATTACATCAACCACATGAACGGCGGTCTAAAGTACCTCCACCCGGATTTCGGCTCCAATCCGACTTATGGGATTCCGTTCGTGGTCGTATCCGGCACGCAAGCCAAAGTGCCCGTGAGCTTCGGCTATGCAGATGAGAGCGATCCGGGACCGTACCCTATCCCTCCCGATGCCCCCATTGAAGGCGGCGCCTCTTCTACCGGAGACCGGCACGTGCTGGTCCTGGATAAGGATCGCGGACTGCTTTATGAGACATTTGATTCGCATTACATTGGGCCGGGGTGGAGCTGTGGTTCGGGAGCCATATTCGACCTCAATTCCAACCGCTTACGGCCCGACTATTGGACGTCGGCCGACGCGGCGGGTCTGCCGATCCTTCCGGGTCTGGTCCGTTATGATGAGGTTGCGGCGGGTCAGGTCAATCACGCCATCCGTTTTACGGTGCAGTCCACCCAGAGGGGATTCATCCATCCTGCGACCCACTACGCCAGCAGCAACACGGATCCCAACGCACCACCCATGGGGTTGCGGATTCGACTCAAGGCCGGTTACGACCTCTCCCGATTCACTGGCGCGGCAAGAGTGATTTTGACCGCCATGAAAAAATACGGATTGATTCTCGCCGACAACGGGTCCGACTGGTTTTTTACCGGAGCCACCGATTCGCGCTGGAATGACACTGATCTGAACCAGATCAAAACAGTCCCCGGCAACGCCTTCGAGGTGGTCGTCTCAGGCCCCATCATCCGTTGATTGACAGGCATCTGTCTGCGCGCACATTCAGCTGTCACAAAATCCGGCTACGGGATATAATGCTTACACTTCTATTGCATTTCCAGAGGCATACGGTGGATTGTCCGGTTGAAGGAGACATTCACCTTAACCGACAAAACACTGGGAGACCTGCAAATCGAGAAAGCAGGCCGACAAAACAATGGGAGTGTCTCGCCTCGATGACAACATCCGGGTGACCTGCTCGGATACCCCTGAGGCTCTGCCGCCGGCATGACTGTCCGGCAGAACATGCCTCAGGATAGCACGAGTTCAAACGCGGGGATGTTTGATGGAGCCGGAAGGGCGGCAGGAGATCGAGCGAATCTACCAACTGGCCCGGCAACGAGAACCGGCCGAGCGAGCAGCTCTTCTCAAGGAAGCATGCGCCGGCAATGAATCCCTACGCAAGGAGGTCGAATCTCTATTGGCCGACGCATCAGGGGTGGACAGCACCTTGGGATCTACTGCCCAACAAGTTGCTGGGAGAGCAATTTCTCGGGCCGGGACAGGGGGACCGGGCTCCCAGGTTATCGGCCGATTGCTGTCGCACTACCACGTTCTGGAGAAGATCGGTGAAGGGGGCATGGGTGTGGTCTACCGTGCCCACGATGAAAACCTTCAGCGGAATGTAGCCATCAAGGTCCTTCCGCCGGGCACACTGGGCGACGAATCCGCACGCAAACGCTTCCGCAAGGAAGCGCTCGCCCTTTCCAAGTTTAGTCATCCCAACATCGAAACCGTTCACGAGTTCAACAGGCAAGATGACCTTGATTATTTGGTAATGGAGTACATCCCTGGCAGAACGCTGCGCGAAAAGCTGTCCAAAGGGTCCATGCCGGAGGGAGAAATTGCAGCGCTTGGGCTGCAGTTGGCAGAGGGACTGACGGCGGCGCATGGACGGGGAATCGTCCATTGCGACCTCAAGCCCGCCAACCTGCTCGTCACGCCCGAAGGAAGGCTGAAGATTCTGGATTTCGGCCTGTCGAAATCCGTTGACCTCAAGCAACCAGTCAATGCCGACGATGTGACAACCCTCAGTTTGTCGCTACCCGGAACGCTGCCGTATATGTCGCCGGAGCAGCTGTCGTACAGCCCGGTGGACGAACGCACCGATATCTATTCGGCCGGCGTGATTCTCTATGAGATGGCAGCCGGGCGGCGCCCATTTCTTGAGAAGCTGCCGAGCGCCCTTGCCAATGAGATTCTCCACAGGTCGCCGCCGCCACCGAGCCAGTTCAAGCGCAATATTTCACTCCGTCTGGAAGAGATCATACTGAAGTGCCTGGAAAAGGACCCCGCGAACCGCTATCAGACGGCCAGAGAAATGTCGGTGGACCTCCGGCGGTTCAGCGCGCTTGTGTCGGAACCGATCATCCCGACTCCCCGCCCGAGGCCGCTGCAGCCGGGCTCGATCCTCGTTCTCGTGGCGGTATTGATGGCAGTTCTTGTTACTGTATGGCTCTGGCGCAGCCGCGCTGGAAATGGCCCGGTTCCCCAGTTTCAGACACACCGGATCGTGGCTGAAACAGAGCCGCCCGCGAAGCCGAGCTTATCGCCGGACGGCGGCAGCATTGCCTACCTATCCAACCGGATGGGAGGCCGGAATGTTTTTGTGATCCGCCCTGATGAAAGCGAGCCGAGCCAAATAACTACCGGCACGGCTACGGATGACGACCCAGCCTGGTTTCCCGACGGAAAAACGTTAGCATTCTCTTCCGATCGCCGTGGCAGACAGGATATTTGGCAAGTTGACCTTCGGGGTAAAGACCCGGCACTCCTGCTGGAGGATGCCGGCCATCCTGCCATATCACCGGATGAAAAATGGCTTGCCTTCACAAGGACCCTGGCGAACGGGCGTCAGCGCATTGGCGTTGCCAGGCTGCCGGACGCTTCGGATCAAATAATCATCACAGACGATGGAGACGGCCCCGGCAACCATAAAGACCCGGTGTGGTCGCCTGACGGAAAGATGATCTGCTACTCGAGCCAGGAGGATTTGTGGGCGATCTCTCCAGAAAAAGGGGGATCTGCAACAAGAGTGACCCGGGAAAGCCTGCCAGACGTTGAGCCGGCCTGGTCGCCCAATGGCTACCTCTATTTTGCCTCCAGGAGAGAAGGAACCACCGCCCTCTACCGGGTAAAGGCTTCCGGCGGGACGGCCAAGCGAATTTCCATCGGAGGAGTAGCGGAGAATCATCCTTCGATTTCGAGGGACGGCACCAGGCTCGTCTACTCGACCGCCGCGGCCGACAGCCAGTTGTTCCTGTGCGATCGCGAGTCGCTCAAAGAAACTCCGCTGTCGAGTTATCCGAATGACATCATGGGATCGTTCTCCCAGGACAACAGCAGGATAGTTTTCCTGTCCGCGCGCAGGAGCGGCAATATCTCTCTTTGGATGCAGGATCTCGTCGCGGGCCAGCCGGCAGGTTCGCCTTCCCAACTGTTCAATCTGGCCGGAGGCATATCCCATCCGGCATTCTCCCCAGACGACCGATGGATTGCCTGCTTCCGAATTCTGGACGGCAGGCGTGACATTTTTATGATTCCGATTGCGGGGGGAGAACCGGTTCAATTCACTTCCAACCGAGGGCGAAATATCCATCCTTCATGGTCTGCAGACGGGACGAAGCTCGCCTATGCGTCTGACCGCAGCGAACTCATGCAAATCTATATTGCGCCGGTGGAAAACGGCAAGCGAATCGGGCGGGACCAGATCCTCAGCACTAAGCCGATCAGCGCCTATTCTCCGGCTTGGTCGATGGATGGGCGTTGGATTGCGTTCATGGGAGAGGTGAGCGATGAGTACGAGGTGTATGTGATGCGCGCAGATGGAAGTGAACGGGCGAATCCGATCACAAGAGGCGCAAACGCAAAGACGGTGCGATGGGATTGGGCAAGGAATGAGATACTGGCCAGCGGCAGCTGGGGCGGCGATCGGACCACAATACGCAGAGGTTCCCCTGAAAACGGCCGATTTCAGCCGTTGAGCCCTCCGATCGATTTGGGCTCAAAAATCATGGACAGTCCCGTGTTCAACATCTCGCGAGACGGGCGTCTGCTCGTTTTCTCGAGAGAGTCGTCGAAGAACGGAGATATCTTGCTGCTCACAGTCACAAAAGGGATTTGGTGACCCACCGGGAAGGAGAGACCCGATGAGCAAACATGCAAAGAGAAGCACAGAAAGACCCCGAAAAGAAATCAGAGCTGACGCCCTGGTCCCGGCATTTGAAGAACTCGAAAAGAAGACGAAACTCCTGAAGAAACTGGTGAGCACTTCCAAGGTGCTCATGCTGGCCGAAGGAGACGGAGGGCCGCTGGATGGTGGAAATCCGCCCATCTATGCAATCTCCGATTGCGAGTGCTCCCCGGAGAGATTCAGATACGTTTACAGCCTCATCAGCGATCTCGCGGTGGCCGAAAAGATATTCCGAGCATGGCGGAAACATTTGATCCGATAGCCGATTGGCTGGTTCCGTAGGGCGTAAGCTACGAAATCATGCGGCGGACTGGGATTCGGCGGCAAGGCAGCCCCGCGCCTCTCTGTCACCGCAGGGTCGTGCCAGGCCAACGGCCGCTCATTCGCTGAGAAGTCATTCGCGGGCCCCCATACACTCGCGGGGATAAGTCCAGTCCTAACGAGGAGCTCAGGTAGAACCATGGCTCATCATGATCTCCATGGATCATCGGGCCGGCGGGCGCCGCGCCCTGAGGCCATTCGCTCTCTCGTAGCCATTCTCACAGCTCAGTGCAATCTGCGCTGCAGCTATTGCTACCAGAACGCCAAGACTTCGCTGCACATGGACTGGAATGTCCTGCACGCCACGATCGATCTAGCGTTGAGTACCGCCGGAAAGACCATCAAGCTGGCATTCAGCGGAGGTGAACCTCTGTTGAAATATCGCCTGATGCAGCGGGCGGTTCGCTACGCCCGGGAGAAATGTCCTCCAGACAGGCACATCAAGTTCAGCCTGGCCACCAACGGCATTCTCCTCACAAAGGCCAGAATCGCGTTTCTTGTCAGACATGATTTCAGCATCTACCTGAGCCTCGATGGGATCGCTGCAGCGCAGGACGCTCGATCCATAGGTTCATTTGCGATTCTCGATGGCCTGTTGGATCACCTGCGCAAGAAACATCCCGATTTCTTCCGCAACAATCTCACGATCCGGGCCACCGTCACCCCACGCTCGATCCGATATCTTGGCGAAACCGTTGATTATTTTCTGGGCAAAGGCCTGCGGCATATCGCAATATCGCCGGTATTGACCGCATGTCCAGAATGGCGTGTCGAAAACGTCCAGGAGATCGAAGCTCAGTTCCGTCGAATTTTCAAAAGCAGCCTCGATCACCTGGATCGAACGGATGCGGTGCCCTTGCTCCTCTTTCGCAAGATTCGGCATGAGCCAGCCCATTTCCTCAAGCGGCGATCCATGTGTGGGGTCATGCTTGGCAAAACACCGGCCGTTGATGCAGACGGACAGGTCTATGGCTGCGCCGTTCTTGCCTGTTCCGGCCAGAGGCCTCGTTCTGCGCTGCTCCGTGAGCGTTTGGACGGCTTGCGGTTGGGCGATCTCAGGGAGCGCGGGTTCAGGAAGCGGTTCGCAAAGTTCCCGCAGGCGGTGCTCCAGGCAGAAATCTTCGACCACAAGGAGAATAAGTATTCATCTTACGGGCGATGCCGCGACTGCAGATACTTTGCCGCGTGCTCGATCTGCCCTCTTGCCATCGGCTTCGATCCTGCGAACACAGATCCCCACCGCATTCCTGATTTTGCCTGCGCCTTCTTCAAAACCCAGTTCAAGTACCGGGAACTATTCCCGGTACAGGGCGAGTGGCGCGCCGCCCGCGCAACGCATGCGGATCCTGCACGGCTGATTGCCCGCTTCAAGGTCTTATTTGGTTTTGACCCGACGAAAAGTGACTGCGACCGCCGCAAATCCAGCCCTTGCTAAGTGCACCAACTCGGGCAATTACACTATCCCATTTTTGACTGCGGGAGCTACCGATGACATCGCAAGGACCCGGGCACTAGTGACAGTGTCCCCCATTCTCGTCCTTACTCATACCGCAGCGCGACCATGGGGTCCACTTTCGTGGCTCGCCACGCGGGGAGGTAGCAAGCCAGCAGGGTAACTCCCGCAAGCAGCAGCGTGACAGCCACGAGAGTTATCGGATCCTGGGGCCGGACGCCGTAAAGCAAACTTGCCAGGAATCGCGTCAGCGCCAGCGCCGCCGCCAGCGCCATCCCATCACGCACAACGAGCTTCAGCACGTTGCGGCGCGACGCACCCAGCACCATGCGCACGCCCAACTCATGCGTGCGCCGGCTCACCGCATAGGACATTACCCCGTAAATCCCCACCGCGGTCAGCGCCAGCGCGGTCGAGGCGAAGATGGTGAGCAGCAGCATGGTGAAGCGGCGTTCCGCGAGCGATCCCGAAATGATTTGCTCCATGGTCTGAACGCCGAGTCGCCCTTCATCTCGACCACGGTAATCCCGCACCCCCCATTCGCCTTCGGGTATTCCCGCGCAAGCTCGCGACCAATGGAGTCCATCTCCGCCTGGGCCGCGGCCACGGTCACTCCGGGCTTCAGCCGTCCCACCACACGCAGCCCAGGTCGGGATTGACGGTCGTTGAGCTCGACCGATGGGTACTGGAGGAGAGGAACATAGAGGTCGGCCTGCTCGCGCAACCGAAAGTCCGAAGGCAAGACGCCGATGACCGTGAAGCTCCTGGCATTCAGGGTCACACCCTTGCCAAGAATGTCCGGATCAGCGCCGAATCGCCGTTTCCAGAGGCCGTGACTCAGCATCACCGCGCCGCCGGCGCCCCGCTGGTCTTCGCGAGGCAGGAAATCGCGCCCCAGGAAGGGCTTAACACGGAGAACCTGAAAGAGACCAGCCGATACGTATTCACCCGAGAGATGCTCCGGCTGGCCTGAACCCGTGAGGTTGAAATCATCCCCGCGGAATGCCGCCATGTCCGTGAAGGAGTTATTTACACGGCGCCAGTCCTGAAAGTTCGGGTAGGCGACAGAGGAGCGTAAAAAATCCGGCACCTTCTCATAGATCATCATCAGCCGTTCAGGCTCCGGGTAAGGCAGCGGCTGTAAGAGCACGCCATTCACAACGCTGAAGATCGCGGTGTTGGCCCCAATACCGATGGCAAGCGTCAGCATCGCTACAATTTCGGGATCACTCGTAGCGCACCGCGACGATGGGATCGAGGCGGGAGGCACGGCGCGCCGGAATGTAACAGGCCAGGAGGGCAACTCCGGTGAGGATCAGCGAGATCAGGGTGAATGTCATCGGATCGGTCGGGCTCACACCAAACAGCAGGCTTGACATCCAGCGGGTCAGGGCCAATGCTCCCGCCAAGCCGACGGCTACGCCTGCTAAACTCATCCGAATCCCTCGTCCCACGACCAGTTTGAGCACATCGTGCGGACGCGCTCCCAGGGCCATGCGGATGCCGATCTCGTGGGTGCGTTGCGTGACGACTTCGGCCATGACCGCGTACACGCCGATCGCCGCCATGATCAGAGCCACTGCGGCGAAGATGCCGAGCAGGAGCATCTGGAACCGCCGGGCCGCGAGCGACGCGCCCAGGACCTCTTCCAGGGGTCTGACGTTGTACACCGGTTGATCCGGGTCCAATGCCAGAATCTCCTTCCGAACTGCTCCGACGAGACGTATGGGGTCGCTGGTCGCACGGATCACTGCAGTCATCGTGGGCCAGGGGTTCTGAGGGTATGGGACATATATCTCGGGTCCCGGTTCCGATTCCAGGCCGGCCGACCTGACATTTCCCACCACTCCCACGACCGTACGGGGCGTCTGGTCGGCCCCGATGGTCGAGCCGAGAATCAACCGCCGGCCAAGAGGGTTCTGCTCCGGCCAGAAGCGACGAGCCAGGATCTCGTTGATGACGACCACGGGCGGGATTTCCATAACGTCGCGTTCCGTGAACGGGCGTCCCTCGAGGAGCGGGATCTGCATAGCCCGGAAATAATCGGGGCTGACGCTGACATAATCAGCCAAGGGGGATGGTCCCGATAAGGGGAGGGAACGGCCTTCAATTGTGAAATCGGTGTTGAGACCGCGGCCGGCAAGCGGCAGATGGCTGACCAGACCCGCGGACGTCACGCCGGGCAGGGTGTCGACGCGCTGGAGTAGTTGCTGGAAGAAGACGACTTTCTGGTGACCTTCAGGATATTTCGACTCGGGCAACGAGATCGTCATCGTCAATACGTGAGCCGTGGTAAAGCCCGGTTCGATCGCCAGAAGTCCAACGAAACTTCTAACCAGCAGTCCTGCGCCTATCAGCACAATCAGCGCCAACGCCACCTCGCAGACGACAACGGCATTGCGGAGCAGCGCATGACGGGCGCTCCCAGTTGCCCGGCCTCTGCCTTCCCTTAGTGATTGGTTCAAGCCCGGCCTGCTTGCGTGCCACGCGGGAACCAACCCGAAACCGAGTCCGGTCACCAGCGAGAGCAGCAGCGTGAATCCAAGCACGTAGCGATCGATGCCGATCTGGGCCGTGCGAGGGAGACCGGCAGCACCGAGCGTCACGAGCAATTCCGTGCCCTGCTGCGCCAGGAGGAGTCCCAACGCGCCGCCCAGAAGGGCGATCAGGACGCTCTCCGTCAGCAACTGACGGATCAGGCGAGACCGGCTCGCGCCGAGCGCGCTGCGGACGGCGATCTCCTGTTCCCGCGATGTAGCGCGAGCCAGCAGGAGATTGGCCACGTTCGCGCACGCAATCAGCAGCACGAAAGCAACCGCCGCACCCAAAACGAGCAATGCCGGGCGGATGCGCGCCACCATCTCCTCGTGGAGCGGGAAGAGGGTGACATCCCAACCGGCATTCGAATCCGGATACTGCTGCTGGAGCCGCCGGGCGATGGTGTGCATCTCTGCCCGGGCCTGGACCAGCGTGACATCGGGCTTCAGACCTGCCAGTACGGTCAGGGCGCGAGACCCGCGCTGCGTCATGGCATAGGGTTCGAAAGCCAGGGGGACGCACACTTCGGCGTCGGGGAGCTTGAGTTCAGACGGAAGGATACCGACAACCGTATAGCTGCCCCCATTGAGTGTCAGAGACTTGCCTATGAGGCTGGGATCCGCGCCGAAGCGGCGCCGCCACAGGCCTTCACGGACCAGCGCGACAGGGCTGCCGCCGAACCGATCCTCCTCAAGATGAAAAGTCCTGCCGCGGATGGGTTTCACACCCAGTAACGTGAACAGGCCGGCGGATACGCGAGCACCGATGATGCGCTCCGGCTCGCCGCCGCCCGCGAGGACAAATCCCCAGTACCTGTACGCCGCGATGTGCTCGAGAGTCCGGCTCTGGGTGCTCCAGTCGACAAAGTTGGGAGGCGAGACCGCCGCCCGATCCATCCCCTGCTGAGGATTGGATTCCAAAAGTGTGACCAGCCGTTCAGGATTCTGATATGGCAACGGACGCAGCAGCACGGCATTGATGACGGTAAAAATCGCCGTGTTGGCGCCAATGCCGAGTGCCAGGGTGAGGACAGCGCCGGCGGTAAAACCGGGATTGCGGCCCATCTGGTTCAGGCCGTAGCGAAGGTCCCGTAGGAGATCCTCGAACAGCCGCGTTCCACGCTCATCGCGGCACATCTCTTTCATGTTCTCTACACCGCCGAAAGCGAGAAGCGCCTGGCGCTGCGCCTCGTGCTCTGGCATCCCCCGTGCCATGTTGCGCCTCATGGCTTCATCCAGGTGATTGCGCATCTCCTCTTCCCGGTCTCTGTCCATTGCGCCGCTGCGAAAGAATGCGAGAATTCGGGCTTTGAGTTCAAGCAGCCATGACATGGGAGCCTCCGGCGCTAGCCTGAATCATTCATGAAGCAGAGCCGCACGCCCGTGAAAAGCAATGAAATTGGTCGCAGATGAATGCAGGCAGGAGCTTTTGCACGCCGACCAAGACCGAACGGTCGGCGAAGATCAGCGTTTTTCCGCGTCCAAAACTGCATTTGGATCGCACGTCCATGAATGATCCGGGCTAGGCCTTTTCCATTACGCGATTGACCGCGGCCGAAAGGCGCGTCCAGTTTTTTGCTTCTGCTTGCAGCCGTTTCTGTCCTGCTTTGGTAAGGCTGTAGTAACGCGCCCGTCGGTTGTTTTCCGTCGTGCGCCACTCCGAGGTGATCCAGCCTTTGCGGCCAAGCCTTTCCATAGCGGGATAGAGAGAGCCCTGCTGAACCTGAAGCACATCGCCCGACATCTGTTCCACTCGCTGCGTGATGCCCCAGCCGTGCATCGGCTCCACCGACAGAATCCTCAGTATGAGCATGTCCAGAGTGCCCTGCAAAAGATCTTGTTGCCTGCCCATGGGTTGCTCCCCTAGAAATTCTGGAGGAAGGATCTGTCTTCTTCTCCAGAATGTCAAGAGAAAAGCAAACAGGGGAGCTTGAGTGCAGACGGAAGGATACCGACAACCGTATAGCTGCCCCCATTGAGTGTCAGAGACTTGCCTATGAGGCTGTGCGCCGGCATCAAGTCCTGAGATCAGGTAATGTGTGGGAGCCCTTCTTTCGTGATGTCGACCTCATAAACTTGATTTCCATACTTTACCTGATGATGAGGCTCCGTCCCGTGATGTATGACAGTCCGGCTGGATAACAACAAGGAAATCCTGAAGGTTTTGCTTTCCGCCGATGGAACGATCCTCAGTCAGTCTGTGAAGCCAAAAAACAGATGAGTCGACCCGCTGCTGCGCCCGACGATCTATGATAGGCTGGAGATAAAAAAGGGTGGCGCCGGAGCTACACTCCGAGGCGTTATGCGTGCAAGCTCATTTTGGGAAGCGCACCAGTTTCAGCTTTGGCCCAATGGGTGCTCCTGCCGAGTTCTGGTAATATCCTTCGAATCTGCCGTTCATAAGCGTCACCACTAACCACGGCATCTCGGCTTGAGATTGGCCGTCCGGAGCCATCATTTGAAGCCGCAATATCTTCCCATCGAACTGGACGGATTTCAGCGGCTTCTCCACGCCGGTACGCAATAGGACTGCCCCCCGATACCCCGCGCCTTCGGCATAAAAGACAAAGTCCACGCGGTGCTCAGGTATGGCGGTTTCATCGGCAGCGAACTCCACCAGATACCATTTCCCGATAATTGCTTCCGCGTCCGCGGCCGGCGGCTTAGTGCTGTCATTCTGGTTCATGTGCGCGACTCCAAAGTATCGAGCCTCACGCAAGAGTGGAAAACAGCCGTCCAGGCTCCGGTCTACAAATTCAAATTCGGCAGGCCCGATGCCGCCGGCAAGGTGATCATAGCGCCAGCGCTCGAAAGGATATACCCTGGTCTGGCCGCCGCCTTCCCAAAACTCGCGCTGAGAAGTGCCGCCCGAAGGATGCGCCTCTTTGCCGTCAGGTTCGCCATACAAGATGTATATGCGCCCCCGATCGGTTTTCCACCCGGGGATCCCGCAGGCGAAATGCTCGTTGGCATAGGCAAGGCGGCGATAATGTTCCAGTTTTGCCGGGTTGTTTGTTGCACGCGGATCCGGGTTGCGGCGAGCCCAGAACTGGGCGATAAACTGCTCGCGCTCCTCGTTGGTAGTGAGCGCCAGGAATGCGCTCTGTTCCTCTTTTGAAATGATGTAAACCACCTCTTCCTGCAACCACTTTCTGTAGGAGTCGGCGATCCTGTTCTCCTGTGTCGAGGGTGATTTCTCCTGAACCGCATCGGTTGGACGCAAATCACTCTCCGACAGCTTCCTGTTTATTTCCTCTTTATACTGCTGAACGATAGGGACATATTCGCTGTTTGGGAACAACGCAAGAAACTTGTTGATCTCGGCCAAGGCCCGATCCAATTCCCTCCGATTGCGATCAGACGTCTGAACCTGGTTCATTAAAATCCTGACTATTTCCATCTGAGCGTCGGCAACCTTTGGATTTGTCGGGAAGAAAATGATGAAATTCCTATAATAGTCCTCCGCCCTAAACAGATTCTCTTTTCCGCCCTCATTGCGGAACGAATTACCCATTGCGAAATAGGCCTCTGGCTCAAAGGCGCTGCCCGGATAATTTCGGACCAGCAGTTCGAAAGCCGCACGCGCTTCCTTGAACTGGTTTCGTTTCAACATATCCTTTCCAGTCTGGATTAGCGTGCTGTCAGCAGGAAGTGCACCTTTCCTTGGCGCTGCCTCCTGGCCGGCAGCGGCCAATAAATCCCTTGCTGCTTCTCCCGCCTCCGTTTGCATTTTTGATTGATTCGTCCGGCTGGTATATTCGCCGGCCGTAAGAGGTGGGAACTCACTTGTCGCCGGCTGGAGGGCCAACGCTGCCTGCGTCCGCGCCGGCGTGACTAGAGCCGGGACGACGATCGCGCCGGCACAGAGCACCGCAAGAATGGCGATTCGGGTTCCGGAGAGTGCCGGACTTCGGCCGGTGGCCAGGATCCGCCGGATGCGCACCGCGAGCGTGCTGCCGTCGATGGAAGAGCCCCAGACAGCTACCAATTTGCCGCCACGCTTTACCGAGCGGGCCAATTCCACGAGAAGCTCGGCATATCGGGCCGCGTCATGACCCTGCGCGAGCACGGCCTCGTCGCAAGCCTGTTCTGCCAGCACCGCGAGCTTGCGACGCAGCCACCATGCCAGTGGATGAAACCAGTAGATACACCGATTCAGCATGGCCAGCCATTCGACCAATGGATCGAGCCGGTGTACATGCGCCTGCTCATGGGCAAGAACGGCGTCGAGCTTCGCCGTATCCCAATGCTTTGATTGATCAGGCAGGAGAATCCGGGGACGAAACAGGCCCACGCTGAGAGGAGCTCTGCATCGAGCGCTGTGAAACAGCTTGCCGTCCATGGAGGCTTCGCGAGCAATCCGTACGGCCAGCGCCATACCCACGAGAAGCCTGGCCAGCAGGACACCAAGGCCCGCCAGGTACAGTAAAATTGCACTTCGATATAGATCCAATCGAGAGAAATAGCCGCGGACCAGCGGTTGACTGGGTGCAATGAGTTTAGCGGACTCAGCCGCCACAAACTCGACCGGGTTTGGAATAGCCTTCGATGCTGCTCGGAGGTCTGAGACTCCCTGCACCGCTGGTGCCGGCGGGAGAATCCGCACTGCAATTCCAGGTGTCCATAAAGAGAGCGCCGGAAGAAGCAGCATTGCCATAAGCACGCAGGTCCAGGCGCGGTGTAGGACCCTCGGGGACTTCACCCGCAACGACCGGAGAACAGCCATGACCGCAAGCGAGATAATCGTTGCCCTGACCGAACTCTCGCCGAGAATCCCAAGGATGGCGTCCATTTACTGGTCTCCTTTCCGGCGCTTTCGGGCGAGATGCGCCAGCCGATCCAGTTCTTCATTGGTCAGCACTTGCGCGTCGACCATGCCCGTGACGAGTTCTTCGACGGAGCCCTGGCAAAATCGATCGATAATCTGTCGCACTGCCCGCGCGGCCAGGCGGCGTGGCAGTTCCGCAGCATTGTAGATATACGCGCGTCCATCGGATTCATGCGACAGGTATCCCTTTTTTTCCAGCCTGCGGAGCATGGTGCGGACGCTCGATTCCTTAAGCTTACGCGGCGGAGAGAGAGCCTGGTAAACGGCCTCGACCGAGGATGGCCCGCGGCTCCAAATTACATGCATGATTTGGTTTTCAAGATCTGTCAGGGGAGGGCGAACTTTTGGTACATTTTCGCTACGTGTTGTCATGGTACATAATGTACCTGAAGATCCGGGTTCAAGCAAGAAAAAATAGTAATGCGTTTTTTCCAGAGAGGAGGAGGATGGCATGACTGGGGGTGGCAATCACCCGGGATCATTCCACGGGAAAGGTGAGGTAGGGGATCTTCACCAACCCGCGGAGAGCAAATCGGCGAAAAAAGAGTGAAGAGAAGCAACCTTGGCCGAATCGGGATATCACGAAAACCCGAATCGGGGTTGGACCAGAATGGCGCTTAATTAAGGAAATAGGGTGCGACCCTGGCGGGCTCAGCCATTCCGGAGAACTATTGGTCGCCACAAGTTCCGAAGCCGTTGGTTGCCACAAGTTCCGAAGCCGTTGGTTGCCACAAGTTCCGAAGCCGTTGGTTGCCACAAGTTCCGAAGCCGTTGGTGGCCGCAAGCTCCGAAGCCGTTGGTGGCCGCAAGCTCCGAAGCCGTTGGTGGCCGCAAGCTCCGAAGCCGTTGGTGGCCGCAAGCTCCGAAGCCGTTGGTGGCCGCAAGCTCCGAAGCCGTTGGTTGCCACAAGCCCCGAAGCCGTTGGTTGCCACAAGCCCCGAAGCCGTTGGTGGCCGCAAGCCCTGGAAGGGCGGCCGTAGTTTTCAGCCCAGGGCGCAAGCCCTGGGATAAGACGCAAATGATGGATGAGCCCTGTAAGGGCGATGCAGAAACTCCTGCAATGCCCCGATTACAAGGACCTTGCATCGCCCTTACAGGGCTCTCTTTGTTAACGGCACCCCATTCCCAGGGCTCACGCCCTGGGCTGCGGCTGCGGACGCCCCTTTCGGGGCTTAAGCCCTTGCTCCTGGTACGCTCAAGACGATTCCAATCACCCTTATTTAAGCGCCATTCGGGTCGGACCACGATTGATGCATGCGTGAACACAAAAAATGCGCCATTTTGGCACATCAGGAACGTGCTTAGCTGAAAAAACATGCCCGGAATTTTGATCTGAGCAATAGCCGGGCGCTGCTGTTTGCGGTTGCGTTCTTCCTGCGAGGCTTTACTTCGCTCATTTCCTTAGAAAAAAACTATGAACAAAAATGGCGCTGAGGCCAGTTTGGGGGGACTCACTGAGCTCAATCCCTCTTGAAGTGAGTCAATTGGCTTGATCCGACCCCACATCCCGCGTATCCCTATTTGATCGGTCCGCCCTTCTTGACCTGTGGCAGGCCGTCGGTCATCCACTGCGGCGCCGGCTTGTCCATCAGGTAATGGTCAAAGAACTGCTTCATTCTAATTGTAAAGTCCTTCTGGTTGTCGCGGTTTGTGAGGTTGTGCGCTTCGCCGGGATAGGAAAGAAGGATCACATGCTTCCCGTTGCGCCGGGCGGCGTTGAAAAACTGGAGTCCTTCGACGTAGTCCACGGCGCCGTCATCCGTTCCCTGGAGGATCATGAACGGCGTTTTGATCTTCGTTACGTTGAAGATCGGCGACTGCTCCTCGTAGAGCTTGGTCGAGTTCCACGGCGTGATGTCGGCGCCCATGCGCACCTGCCCGATTTCCGTGATGCCTTGCTGCACCGTGCCGGAGCTTTTGTACAGTTCGTCGTAGAAGCTGAGAAGATTGGTGGGCGGCGCGCCGGTGACGACGGCGGCGAACATGTCGGTCTGCGTGACGATGTACGACGACTGGTATCCGCTCCAGCTATGGCCGTGCAGCCCGATGTGCTTGGGGTCGGCGTAGCCAAGCTCGATCACCTTCTTCACCGCGCTCGTCATGCAGTCCACGGCCGACGTGCCGGGTTTGCCGATCTCGTACACCATGTCGGGCTGGAACACGAGATAACCGTTGCTCGCGTACGTCGAGAGTTGCGGGCTGTTGCTGTATCCCGGGGCCGAAAAGTTGTGATGCGTGTTCGACATGATCTCGTAGAACTCGACGAGCATCGGGTACTTCTTTCCGGGCTCGTAGCCTGCGGGGAGCATCAGAGTCCCCTGGAGTTTGTGTCCCTTCGATGTCGTGTAGTCGATCAGGACTTTCCCGGCCGACCATGCGTATTCCTTGAGGAACGGATTCGCGTCAGTCACTTTCTTTGGCGATGTGAACGACACGGTGCTCACCCGGTAATCGGGGTATTCGTTGTAGTCTTGCTCTGTGAAAAGGATGCGATCGGCGTCCCTTGCCTTCACGACGCCGCCGATGTTCTTGTCGGCCCAGATGAGAGGCTGCGGCGGCTGGCCGGCCGTCACTTGCCAGTACCCGGACTTCTTGGTGCGATCGCCGTACGCGGAGAGCGTGACAGGCTTTGAGAGGTCGATACCGCTATCTTCGTCGGCGGCCGCGCCGGCACCGCCACCGCGCCCACCGCGTCCACCACCACCGGGTGTGAAGCGCACAACGCGGAACTGGATCTGCTGGGCACTGCCGACGCCGTTCGTCAGGTTCACGGCTTTTCCACCGTCGAGCGGCGCCTGCCACACATCGAACTTGTCATAGAGCAGCACGGACTTTCCGTCTTTCGACCAGCCGCCGAGGCCCCAGATGGGCTTCTCGTAGGCGTGGTCGTCGTCCTCGTTCACATAACTCTTGCCGGGAACCGCCGCCGCGTCCATCAGCACGGAGTTGCCGGTTTCGAGGTTGAACGCGCGCACCTGCCTGCTTTTGAGATACAGAAACCATTTCGAGTCGGGTGACGTCCCGTATGTGCGCGAGAGCGCCTTCTCGATCAGCGTGCGCGCGCCGGTGTTGATGTCGACCTTGTAGAGGTCGGCGCGGCTTCCGCCCCACGCGACTTCGCCACGATACGCCGCATCGTTGCGGCCGACGCCGACGTTCGAGTTGGCGGCCATCGTGATGGAGCTCATGTCGTCGTCGCCGAGCTTGACGAACTTGCCTGTGCTCACGAACACGACCGCCGGCAGCGTCGCCTGGCGCAACTGCTGGATCTGTACGATCTGCACCGACTGCGGCGTTTGATCCTTCCAGTGCCAAATGTCTACGTTTGCCTTAATGGCATCCGCCTCGGGAATTTCCGGCTCCTGGTCCTTGATCCCGATGAATATGCGGGTGCCATCCTTGCTCCAGCGCGGTGCCGTGTATTCGCTGAGGACCATCGTTTTGGGGAAGGACGCATCCTTCGACGGATCGAAGACGAGCGGCTTGGCGTTGGCCGTGCCGAGCGCGCTCCAGGCGAGGAGCACGTTCTCCTTCTGTTTCATGTCCTTCACCTTGTCGCCGCGCAGGACGGCGAGATTCGTGCCTTCGCCGCTCCAGGCGAGCTGCGCGTAGTCCGCGGCGCCGGTGTTCAGCGCGCGCGTCTCACCGGTCTCAGGGTCGAGGAGGTAGATGCCGTTGCCGAGCCGGTCAGCGGCGTCGACGGTGTAGGCGAACAACTTGCCTGCGTGGTCGAAGTCGTACTGGTTGACGTTGCCGATGTTGCGGTCGAGCCCTGATGACAGCTCGTGCAAAATGAGATCGGCGCCGTTAAACTTCGCGTCCGCCTGCGCCTTGTTGAGGCGCACGGCGAGCCATTTTGAGCCCGCGGAGAATTTCCACGATGCCGCGTTCGCAATTGAGATCTTTTCACCGGTCGCGAGGTTGAGCAGTTCGAGATGTCCGGGTGTGGATGGGGCCTGCGCGGCTGGCGCGGCACCGCGGCCGCCCGGAGTGGGGGCGGGGCCGCCGCGGCCGCTGCGACCACCGCCACGACCGCCGGCGGGATTCACAAAATGCGTGGCCCAGCGTGAGTCGTCAGAGAACTGCGGCACGTTGCCGCCACCGGCGCCGCCGCGACCGCCGCCACCGCCACGCCCGGCGCCCCCAGGCGCCGCGCCGAGCGGGACCGTGTACGTCTTGTCGCCGTCGAGCGCCTTCACGTACAGCGTCGGGTCGCCTTCATTCGGCGTAAGCGTGTACGACATCCATCGGCCGTCATTCGTGATTGCGGTCGAAGTGATGCGATTCCAACGCCCGTAATCATCAAGGTTGAGCACTTTGCTTCCGTCAGCGGCTCCAGCCGCAGGCGCCGCCTGCTGGGTGCCGGCCGAAGCGCCGGCCCGTCCTTGCGCGCCGAGACCGCGGAAGGATGAGACGAGGAGCGCCGCGGCGAACAGGCATACAAGCAGGACGCGAGACGTGCGCATTGGAAATCTCCAGACATGAGGGGCCGCCATAATATTCTCCTGGGAAATCTCTGGAAACAGGCCACGCTGTTTCTAATCAGTTCACTGTATTTAGAGATTCTTCGAGCCTTAACCTGAATTATTCATGAAGCAGAACCGCACGCCCGTGAAAAGCAACAGAATTGGACGCGGATGAACGCCGACCAAGACCAAACGGTCGGCGCCGGTCAGCGTTTTTCCGCGTCCAAAACTGCATGGTGGCCGCACATTCATGAATAGTCCGGGTCAGAGGTTAAACCGCCTGCCTCTAAATCTCGAAGACTCTATGCCCAAAAAAGCGCTGGATGTCCACATAATAATGGAAACCTCCTGGCCCCTGTTTGAGTGCGAATCCAGCTCAGGCGTTATGGATTCAAAGCTGGGCAAAACTCATCCGGGCCGCCGGCGCGATTTCTTTACCGCTTTGCCCCATTCTTGCCAAAAGCCAGATTGTTCGTGAAAAAAGGGAGCACTTTGGTTTCCATGCGTTCGGCGACTCCGCTCGTGTGAGTGCCGTCGTAAGTCTCGAACGTGTGCCGGATCTCGTATTGGATCAGGATCTGATCCAGAGCTTTGGTTGTGGAGGCAATCGGCTCGTCACGTGTTCCGACATCCATCGCAATGGCATGCAGTTTCCTGAGGTTCGAAACGTACTGATCCACCATGGCCAGGGGTGCGTTGGCCCACCAACGCCCCGCGACCAGCGGCTGCAGCTTGCCATCCAGCACCGGAAGATCAATGTACAAAGGCGGTTTCTTAGGATTCGGCGACCAGGCGGCAGCGGAGGCAAGGGCCGCCTAGGTCCCGAAATCCGCCTTGGCCACCTCGGCCAGGCTGGTGACAGCTGCGGCGCGAGCCATCGTCGGACTTTCCGGCACGAGATTGGGGGAGAGACAGCAGGGGCTGAGCACATAAATGCTCGAAAAAACCTCCGGGTGTTTCATGGCGCCAGGCTGTTCTCCGCAGGCCGGTCTCCTTTTCGCGCGTTCTTTCTACTTGAACATGGTTTTCATAAATGAAAATATTACCTGCGAGCAACCGGGATCAGGCGCTGGACTGCTTCGAGGAACTCATCCTTATGTTCTACCGAATTTCTGCGTTCATCATCCTGGCCGCGGTCTCGGCTCCGAGCGGCGATTGGCCCCAGTTCCGTGGTCCTGGCCGGGACAATATCTCCACAGAAACCGGGCTCTACCGGACTTGGCCGGCCAAGGGCCCTAAGGTCCTCTGGAAGATTCCCGTCTGCGAAGGCTACGCGGGCGCTGCCATCAAGGACGGCAGGATCTACCTGAACGATTACAATGCCGAAAAAAAAGAGCATCTGTTCCGTTGTATTTCGCTCGTCGACGGGAAAGACATCTGGCAGTGGAGCTACGCGGTCGAAATCCGGCCCAGCCATGGGATTACCCGGACTGTGCCGGCGGTGGGCCAGAGACTGGTTTTTTCTCTGGATCCCAAGTGCCGCTTTCACGCCTTCGACATTAAGACCGGCAAGCTCGTCTGGCAGAAGAACCTGGTCCAAGAATATAAAGCTACCATCCCAGGATGGTATGCCGGCCAGAATCCGCTCCTCGATGGGGACAGAGTTCTGCTGGCGACCGGCGGCGACGCCCTGGTAGTTGCCTTTGACCAGGCAACAGGCAAGGAAGTCTGGCGGTCGCCGAACCCGGGAAAGGACTTGATGTCCCACTCCTCCCTGATGCCGGCAACCATTGGCGGTGTCAAACAGTACCTCTACCTGACCATGAACAAGGTTGTAGGTATTGCCGCGGCGGATGGGCAGATCCTGTGGAGCACCCCATTCACTGCAAAAATGGCCGCATGCCCGTCTCCCGTATCGATCGGCGACGGGAGAGTTTTCGTCACGAGCGGATACGAGGCAGGCAGCATGATGCTCCAGGTGCAGAAGGGGACCTCGGGCTTTACCGTCCAGAAACTCTATGAATTGACCAGTACCCAATTCAACTCCGAGGTGCACACGCCCATCCTGTACCAGAACTGCCTATTTGCGGTGGGCAGCAAGACGCGCGGGAGATTCACCTGCCTCGGCCTCGACGGCAAGATCATTTGGCAAAGCCCCGTCTCTTCAGGCGATCCCGCGGCGACCCGGACCTTCGATCTCGGGGCTTTTATGCTCGTTGACGGAATGTTCTTCATCCTCGACGGAAAAACGGGAATGCTCCGTCTCATCGAGGCCAGCACCAAGCAGTATAAGGAACTCGCCAGCGCCCAGATCCTGGAAGGAGAGGATGTGTGGGGCCCGATAGCTCTTTCCAACGGAAAGCTGGTGATCCGCGATATGAACAAAATGGTCTGTCTCGAGGTGGGCTCCCCGGGAAAGTAGCACTCGTATTTGGCAAAACGCTAAGACGCCAGGACTCCAAGAGGCACAAACAACTGGCCTTCCCGGCGTCTTGGAGTCCTGGCAAGTTGGCAGTTGAACCGGTGCTCGGGGATGGCTAGGATGGGATGCTCATGAATCCAGACGAACAGGATAGGACTCAAATAAGCTTGCTCGACCGCTTTCGGAAATCCTGGTTTCCTCCGACTGCGGTCGTGGGTGCCTTTGCCGCCTTCGTTGCCGCCGCATTCCGCGTCCGCCCGAACCCGACTCTGGCTCCGAAGGCAGCGAAACCTGCTGCCGCGCCCGGACCTTTGGTTCAGATCGGCAAATCCGTACCGCCGGCACCGCGATTCGGTCTGGAATACACCCAGGCCGCAGTCCTCGGCGCCGCCGCATCTGCGCACCCGTTTCGGCGCACGCTTTCCGGAGTTGCGGTTGGCCCCGGAGACAAGATTTGCGCCCTGGGCGATGAGGAGGTAAGGATCTTCGACCCGAACGGAAATCTGGTCCGGAACTGGAAGGTGGTGGAGAAGGCCGAGTGCCTCACCGCAGGACCCGACGAGCGTATCTATGTCGGTGCTGCCGGCCGCGTCGAAATCTATGATGCCGGCGGGGGCCGGGTGGGCGGCTTCGAGGCAGGCGAGAAGAACCAGCCGGCCGCCGTCACCGCCATCAAGGTCTTTCGCCAGGAAATCCTTGTTGCGGATGCTGCAGCCCGATTCATCCGTCGTTACGACCTGAGCGGCAAGCAGCTCGGCGTGATCGGCACCAAAAGCAAGGCGGGATCATTCATGCTGCCGAACCGGAGCCTGGATATCGCGGTGGACTCGAAGGGAGTTGTCCGCGCGACCGACACGGGGCGGCATCAGGTGACCGCATGGGCCCTGGATGGCTCACCCTTAGGTTCGTTTGGGAAGTTCGGCATGAGCGACCCGCAGGACTTCGTGGGATGCTGCAATCCTGTGAATCTTGCCCTCACACCGGACGGCAAAATCGTCACGGGTGAGAAGATGGTCGCTCGCGTCAAGGTGTACACGCCCGACGGGAAGCTTCTTGCAGTCATCGGACCTGAGCACTTCGATCCCAACTGCATCCATATTCACTTGGCCGTGGATTCGAGGGGACGCATCCTGACCGCCGATCCCGTGCGCCGCGAGATAAAGATCTTCTCGCCAGTAACGAAGGCCGGAGTAATCAAGCCGAGGAGCTTGAACGCACATGAGTGAAAGAAGCACACGCCGCGAGTTTATCGATCGTTCCTGCCGCATCATCGGCTTTGCCGCCATCGGCGGCGCAGCCGGCTTGCTCACACGGAGGGCCACGGGTAATGTCGTGTACCAGGTCGATCCTTCCAAGTGCACTGCCTGCGATTTGTGCCGCACCTCCTGTGTGTTGAGCCTGTCGGCGGTTAAGGCGGTGAACGATTTCGACAAGTGCGGCTACTGCATGCTCTGCCCCGCTTATTACGATGTGACCAGCCGGCCTGATGAGAAAGGTGTCCCTGCAGGAAAGGTCTGCCCTCAGGATGCCCTGAAGCGGCGTGTGGTCGGTAAGGTTGATCCTGACGATCCCAACAACAATTATTACGAATACACGATCGATGAAACCCGGTGCGACGGCTGCGGGAAGTGTGTGAAGGCCTGCAAGCCGCCCGCGGGAAACGGCTCGCTGCGCCTTGAAATCCGCTACGCCCGCTGCGTGGAATGCAATGAATGCGCCATAATGATCGCCTGCCCGGATCGTGCGATTGCACGGGTGCCGACGCCGGGCATGCCTCCGCCCGTGAGCCCCGATAAAGTGAAGCATGCCTAGGTTGAGATTCCCCCCCATCCCGGCGTTTTCGAATGCGCGGGCCGACTCGCGCTTCCTCCTGGCAAGCCTGGTGTCCCGCAAAGTGGCAGCAAGACGCCGCACTCCAGGGCGCATCTGGCTGCTGGTTGTGGTCGCGGTCCTGGCCTCAGGTGTGCTCTTCGCCCAGTATCAGAAAGCGCCACCCGATTTCGGTGGCACCTACAGCTTCCCGACACCGACGCATCCGGAGCCGCGTTCGGAACTGGTTCGCGTTCTCGACATTGCAGTGCTCGTCATCGGTCTGGGGCTCGCGGCATGGCTTGTTTTAAAGCGCCGAAGCCGGAACGGGCTGCTGATTCTCAGCATCGTCGCCGTGGCTTATTTCGGCTTCTATCGGAAAGGTTGCATCTGTCCGATCGGCGCCATTCAAAACGTCACACTGTCGCTGGTCGACTCGCGCTACATGATCTCCCTGGGGGTGATCGCGTTCTTCTTCCTGCCGCTGGCAGCGGCGCTCCTGTTCGGACGCGTTTTCTGCGGCGGTGTTTGTCCGTTAGGGGCAGTCCAGGAGCTTGTCCTCTTGCGCCCGCTGAAGGTGCCGGAAAAGCTCGACAAGGCCTTGCGCTGGCTGCCTTACGTCTATCTCGGCCTGGCCGTCCTGTTTGCAGGCTGGGGTTTGCACCTCAAGCTTGGAGCCTGGCAGATCCAGGTCGGACGACGTTTCCTTATCTGCGAATGGGATCCGTTCATCAGCATCTTCCGGATCTCCGGCGCATTTCACATGCTGGTCATCGGAGCCGGCTTCATCATGGCAGGGATGTTTTTCGGGCGCCCCTACTGCCGCTGGCTGTGCCCGTATGGAGGGCTGCTTTCAATCCTCTCCCGGGTCTCTTGGAAGAACGTGCGCATCACGCCCGACAAGGAACTGGAATGCGGTTTGTGCGCCGAGGCCTGCCCCTACGGTGCCATTCGCAACAACCGGGCCGACCGGGCCTCTTGTCTGGCTTGCGCGCGCTGCTACGAATCCTGCCCACGCGAGCACGAGCTGGTCCAGGTGAAAATGCCATGAGAGAAAAAGGGGCGCCGGAAAATGTCGATGAACGCCGGCCTGATTCAGCGGCCGGCGCCGGTCGGCGTTTTTCCGCGTCCTATTGGAAATCGATCGCGCCTTCCTGGATAGGGATTGTTGCCGCAGCCATCGCCTTATTCGCCTCCGTCTGGCTGCTCTCCGTGTACGTTCATGCCTGGCGGGTTACACCTGTCGACAAGGCCACGGTGGATGCGCTGAAAGAGAAAGCCCGAACCGATGCAGAGATTCAGAAGATCCTCCAACCGGAGCTGGACCGCCAGCATGAATCCCTGGTCAGAAGGCGCGACGCCTACAATCGCGGAGGCATCCTCCTGCTCGTATCCATGGGGATCTTTCTGGCCTGGTTCAAGTGGTTCCGGCCCGGGCGCGAGGATCGCGCAGGAGCACTCCCGGGAGTCTTGAAACATCTTGATGGAAGCTCCCATGGTTTAGCAAAGGCCGTCGTCTTCACGCGATCCCGAGATGCCGGCGAGAAACGGGAAGCAGACTCCATAGTCCCGCCAGTGGTGCCCGCAGTGGAGCGCGCAGAGGCCGCGGCCATCGACCTGGGTCCCGTGGAGGAGATTCTCAGAACTGAGGGTCGAGGACGCCAGGCCGTCATTCCTATCCTCCAGGCCATCCAAACTCGGTACCGGTACCTCCCCGACGCCGCTCTGCAGAGGATCTGCGCGGCGAGCGAGATCACACCGGCTC
This sequence comes from Terriglobia bacterium, assembly GCA_020072565.1. Taxonomy (NCBI): domain Bacteria; kingdom Pseudomonadati; phylum Acidobacteriota; class Terriglobia; species Terriglobia bacterium. The sequence goes on along the minus strand of JAIQGI010000009.1, from coordinate 125,908 downwards.
TGATTGCGGGCGTAGCCTCATTCTACGGACAGTTCCGGCAGAGTCCGGTGGGAGAGCATGTCATCCGGATTTGCGAAGGCACGGCTTGTCACGTGTCGGGCGCGGTCGAGGTGCGTAACGAGCTCCGGCGCTGTCTGGGAATGTCCCCCGATTCCGATACCGATCCCTCCAGGCGTTTCACGATCGAGCGTGTCGTGTGCATTGGATCCTGCAGCCTCGCGCCGATAATTACGATCGATGAAAAAATCTACGGACAGTTGAGTGCCCTCTCCGCGAACAAGTTGCTCCGGGATTTTATCGAGTCGGAGAGGGGGGCAAAGAAAAACGGCAATGGAGAGCGGAGGCCGCCGGAGTCTCGTCCCGGCGCGAGGCCGCAAGGCAATGCAGATGATCCCGTCGAGATCCGGATCGGCCTCGGTTCCTGCGGCATTGCCAGCGGCGCAGAGAAAGTGCGGGCGGCAATCGAAGGCGTGGTCGCGTCATTCGGCGGCGGTGGAGCGGTCAAGCGGGTCGGCTGCAGCGGTCTCTGCCATCACGAGCCGCTGATAGAAGTGATCGAAAACGGCCGCCGCGCGCTTTACGGGAACGTCAGTCCCGGGGACGTGCGCAAGATTGTTCGAAAGCACATCAAACCGCGCGGTCTGGTCCGCAGAGTCCGCGAGGAGATCCAGGACGTGCGCGCGCGACTCTTCGACGATGTTGCCTGGGCTCCCATTGAAGAGCATGAAATCGACGCGAAGCCTTACGTCGGGAAACAGGTGCGCATTGTTCTCGAGAATTGCGGCCAGATTGATCCTCTGTCCCTGGATGAGTATCGCAAGCGGGAAGGCATGCGCGCGCTCCAGGAATGCCTGAAAAACCTCACGCCGGAGGGGGTAATCGAGAGCGTGCGCGCCGCCGGCCTGAGGGGTCGCGGAGGGGCGGGATTCCCCACGGCCGCCAAATGGGACATAGCCCGGTGTGCCCCGGGTCCCATAAAGTACGTCATCTGCAACGGCGATGAAGGAGATCCGGGTGCGTTCATGGACCGGGCCGTCCTGGAGGCCGATCCTTTCCGGGTGATCGAGGGGATGGTCATCGCCGCCTACGCCATCGGGGCCGGCGAGGGCTTTCTCTATGTCCGTCGCGAATACCCTATCGCCGTGCGTCATGTCCGCGCCGCGATCGCGCAGGCGGAGCAACAGGGATTCCTGGGTGAGCGCATTATCGGCAGCGCGTTCGACTTCAAACTGCAGGTGCGCGAGGGTGCCGGAGCCTTCGTTTGCGGAGAGGAAACAGCGCTCATTCAGTCGATCGAGGGGGAGCGCGGAATGCCGCGCCCGCGGCCTCCCTATCCGGCGCAGTCGGGACTCTGGGGGAAACCGACGCTCATCAACAATGTCGAGACACTGGCATGCCTGCCCTGGATCATCCGCAGAGGTCCCAAAGCCTTTGCCGCTTTGGGAACGGAAAAATCAAAAGGCACCAAAGTATTCTCACTCGTCGGGAAGGTCAAGCGGGGCGGCCTTATCGAAGTTCCCATGGGAATCACGATCCGCGAGATCGTCGAGGACATCGGCGGAGGCATCAAGGGCGGCAGACAATTCAAGGCGGTCCTGGCCGGCGGCCCCTCGGGAGGGTGCATTCCTGCCCGCCTGGCCGACACCCGTATCGATTACGAGGAACTGGCATCCACGGGCGCCATCATGGGTTCAGGAGGGCTGGTCGTGCTGGATGACCGCGACTGCGCGGTCGACATCGCGCGCTATTTCCTGCACTTCACGCAGAATGAGTCCTGCGGGAAGTGCACGTTCTGTCGCGTCGGCACCAAACGTATGCTGGAAATCCTGGAGCGCATCTGCGGGGGAAAGGGGAAGGAAGGAGACCTGCAGACTCTCGATGATCTCAGTATCCGCATCAAGAAGGGAAGTTTGTGCGGGCTGGGCCAAACGGCGCCGAATCCCGTGGTAACTACGCTCCGTTACTTCCGCGATGAGTACGAAGCGCATGTCCGCGAGCGGCGCTGCCCGGCAGCGGCCTGCAAGGCTCTGATTCATTACCGTGTTCTCGACTCCTGCACAGGCTGCACGCTGTGTGCCCAAGCTTGTCCCGCGGGAGCGATTCAGGCCCAGCCGTATGAGCAGCACAAGGTTGCTGACGACGTCTGCACCCGCTGCGGCATGTGCGTGACCGCTTGCCCCGAAAACGCCATTGAGGTCGCATGAAGAAGCAGATGGTGGATTTGACGATTGACGGAAGGGAAATCTCGGTCGAGGAGGGATCGACGATCCTTGACGCCGCGAGCCGGCTCGGGATCCGGATTCCCACCTTGTGCCACGTCGAAAACTTCCCGCCGGCCGCGTCCTGCTTCCTCTGTGCAGTGCAAGTCGAAGGGCGAGAGAGCCTCTCCCCCTCTTGCGCCATGCCGGTCGCCGACGGCATGGTGGTCTACACCGATTCGGACGAAGTCCGCGCTTCACGGAAGATGGCGCTGGAGCTCCTCCTTTCGGATCATGTGGGGGACTGCATCGGGCCTTGCAGGACGGGCTGCCCGGCGCGGTTCGACATTCCGGGTTTCCTCGCCGAGGTATCCACCGGCGCTATCCGGCGGTCAGCGGAGATTGCCTCCGATTTCCTGACGCTGCCGGCCGCGTTGGGACGCATCTGTCCGCGTCTATGCGAGCAGCACTGTCACCGCTGTGAAAGGGGGGAATCCCTGTCAGTCGGCAGTCTTCACCGCTATGCGGCGGATCGCGACCTGGTCTCCCAAGCACGCTATATTCCGCGCAAGGATAAGCCCAGCGGCAAGAGAGTGGCCATTGTCGGCGCCGGGCCTGCGGGGCTCACCGCAGCGTATCACCTGCTGCGGCGTGGTCACGCCGCGATCCTTTTCGACGCTCACCCTGCGCCGGGGGGCATGCTGCGCTATGGCATTCCCGCTTTCCGTCTCCCGCGTCGCGTGCTGGACCAGGAGATCGAGATCATTCGAATTCTCGGTGGTGAATTCCGGATGCAGCAGCGTCTCGGCTCGGATCTTACCCTCGAGGACCTGCGCCGTGATTTTGACGCCGTCTTCCTGGCCATCGGAGCCCAACGTTCGCGCGGCCTGGATTGCCCCGGTGAGGAAATGGCGCAGCCGGCGATCGATTTCCTGGCAAAGGTGGAGGAGGGTCATCCCCCTTCAATCGGCGGCAACGTCCTGATCCTGGGCGGCGGCAACACCGCCATGGACGCTTCCCGAACGGCGGTCCGGCTCGGTGCAGAGGTAGTGACGGTTTTTTATCGCCGCACGCGGCGTGAGATGCCCTGCCTTATGGCCGAAGTAGAGGCGGCCGAAGCCGAAGGCGTCAGGCTCGAGACACTGGTGGCTCCGATTCGCCTCGAAAGCAAAGGCCATGCAGAGCTCCAGCTTACCTGCATACGCATGGAGCTGGGAGCGCCGGATGACAGCGGCAGGGCGCGTCCGGTACCGATTCCGGGGTCGGAGTTTGTCGTTGAGGGCACTTGCGTGATAGCCGCTGTCGGACAGACCGTCGAGGCCGGTTCTTTGGGCGCGAACGGACTTCGTCTCTCGCGGTGGCGTGGGATCGCCATCAATCCCGCGACACTCGGCACAAACCTTGATGGCGTATTCGCGGGCGGAGATGCCGTCACGGGAGCGGACCTTGCCGTTCGCGCCGTCGCTGCCGGGAAACTCGCTGCCGTTTCCATCGATCAATACCTGGGCGGCAGGCCCGTCAAGGGCGACCCTGAGATGGTCAGCATGCTGATGGGCAAGCTGGATGAAGAGGAGCTGGCTGAGTTCTTTCGCGAAATCGAGGAGACGCCGCGTGCGGCCATGCCCGAGCTTCCGGCGGAAAAACGCGTAGCAAACTTCGAGGAAGTGGAATTAGGATTCTCAGCCGAAACCGCCATGCGGGAAGCCGGCCGCTGCATGAGCTGCGCGTGCTGGAAGGCGACCACATGCCGGCTCCGCCAGTACGCCACCGAGTACGGTGCGGATCCGCTGCGCTTCGCGGGTGCACGCAGGAAATTCCACCGCGACCTGTCGCACCCGGAGATCATCTACGAGCCCGGCAAGTGCATCCTGTGCGGCGCATGCGTGAAAGCTGCGGCCGAAGCCGGGAATGGACTGGGGCTCGCGATTGTAGGACGAGGCTTCGAAGCGACCGTTGCGGTCCCGCTCAAGGGAACCATGATCGAAGCCCTGCCCACCGCCGCCAGACGAGCCGCCGAAGTCTGCCCCACCGGCGCGTTTGCTCTGAAAGACTCCAGCAACGACGGCTGTAGCTGCAATCAAAAGCTTTAAACTGCAGATGCACGCAGCGCAGTCCCCCGGCCGCAAACCAAGGAACCACGAAATGCGCAAAACACAGGAAATTGATTTCGTGTGGTTCGAGTGTTTCGTGGTTGAGCAAACATCCGCAGGTCACCGCTCCACGGCCGGCTTCGGGCCCGCGTTCTTCACGTACTTGTCCAGCCAGTTCAACATCTCGCTGATGACGTGCTTGTTCGACTCGGCGGCTGAATAGCCGTGGGCTTCGTACGGGAGCGTCACGTAGCGCACTGTTGCCCCGAAGCCCTTGAGGGCCATGTAGAAGCGCTCCGACTGGATCGGGAAGGTGCCGGAGTTGTCGTCCATCTCGCCGTGGATGAGCAGGATCGGATCCTTTACTTTGTTCGCGTACCAGAAGGGGGACATCCTGGCGTAGAGATCCGGGACCTCCCAGAAATTGCGGGTTTCATTCTGAAAGCCGAACGGCGTCAGCGTGCGGTTGTACGCGCCGCTGCGCGCGATTCCGGCCCGGAACAGCCGGGTGTGCGCCAGCAGATTCGCCGTCATGAATGCCCCGTAGCTGTGACCGCCGACTCCGACGCGGTCGCGGTCGGCAATGCCCATCTCTACCGCCTTGTTGATCGCCGCCTCGGCGCTCGCGACGAGCTGTTCGACGTAGGTGTCGTTGGCGGTTTCGCCCGGCCCGATGATCGGCATGGTGGGATTGTCGAAGATCGCGTATCCCTGCGTGAGCAGCAACAGATGCGAAGCACCGCCGACAGAGGTAAACCGGTTCTCGTTGCCGCTCACCTGGCTCGCATCCGAGGGGCTGGTGAACTCGGCCGGATACGCCCAGACAAACATCGGGTAACGCGTGCCGGCCTTGTAGTCGGTCGGCAAATAGATGGTGCCGTTGAGTTGAACGCCATCCTTCCTCTGGTAGGTGACAAACTGTCTGGACACGGTCGAGATCTGCGGATGCGGGTTCTTAAAGGTAGTGACTGCCTTGAGTGTGTTCGCCGTCGTGTCGCGGACGAAGTAGTTCGGCGGCTCCGTCTTGGTTTCCCGGCGCGTGACGATGCGGCCGGCGTTGTCGTCGATGAGGCCGACAACGGACTCGTAGCTGATATCGTCGCACTGCCAGATCCGCTCGGCTTTGAGCGTTTTCAGATTAAAGCGGTCGAGGAAGGGCCGGTCGCCCTTCGGGGAAGCGCCGCCACCCGACAAATAAATGGTATCGCCGACCTGAATGACCTTGTTGATCGAGGGCCGCATCAGCGGCGCGCCCGGATCGCCATATCGATCCTGCTGGCGCAGTTCCCAAATCCTCGTCGGCGTGGAACCAAATCCTCCGGCAAGGAGCCAGGTACGGCGCATGCGCGTGTCGCGATCGCTCTCGCTCACGAGGATCGCGCCCTTCTCCGTAAACATCGTGCCGCCGGCGCGCCACTGCGTCTGCAGCAATTCAACCGGCGGGCCGGTGAACGGCGCCTTGATCGCCAGAAAACGATCGCGAAACGCAACCTTGTTCGCCGGGTCGCCCTTGTCAAGCGCTTCGGTGTAGAGGAGTGTGGCAGGCTCGAGCACGTGCCAGCGGAAGCTGCGTGGCCCGGGGAAAACGCCATTGCGCGGGAACGTATCGGCCATGGGCACATCGGCGAGTTTCCTCACGAGCCTGCCGGTCTTGTCCCACAGCTCGATGTCGCGCGGAAACTGGCCGGAGGGCACAACGTACGAAAAGGGACGCTTGATGCGCGTGACCACCAGCCAGTTGCCATCAATAGCCGGGTCGGCGCCGGCGTAGATGGCCGGTTTTCCGAATGGCGTCCTCTTGCCCGTGAGGTCTACCCAGGCGAGCTGGCTCGTGTAGTAATACTCGTAGAGTGACTCATCATAAGGATTCTTGAGCAGATCTTCGTACGTCGCAGACGGAGCGGCACGGCCGGCGTTTTCCTGAATCGCCGGGCCTGCCGGCACCGCCGGTGCTTTGGGTTCGGGGCCGCGACCTTCGGGAATCATCCGGCAAAGGAAACCGGACGAGTCGTACAGCCAGCTGCAGCCACCTCCCAGGCCGTTGATGCCCCCATTGAGAATCGGACTGACTTGCGCCGTGGCAACGTCGGCAAGGAAGAGCTGAATGCTGTTGGACGTTGTAACCGTGATGGCGATCTTCTTCCCGTCGGGCGAGAAATTGGCGCCATACGTCCCACCCGGCGGCAGGGCGAGATTCCGTTCGGTACCCGTCGCCACGTCCTTGAGCGTGAGCCGCGTCGGCCCGTTCAGGATCCGCGGGCCGTTCGTGCGCGGGTTGATGCGCGAGCCGGCCAGCCGATAGAAGGGGGCCGAAACTTCCGCGATTGTCGGCATGCTGCGCCGATGCGAGAGCACCATCGTGTTGCGATCCGGCGACAGCGCCACACCCGGAAGCGGTTCCGCGTCCATAATGTCGGTGATGATCTTCGGCGGCGTCAGGTAACCTGCGGGCGCAGGCGTTTGTGCCGACGGCGCGACGCTCAAACCGAAAACCAGGATAAGCCCTAAGATCAAAGTCAGCAGATACCTGCGCATTTGAGACCTCCATAAAAAAGACAGTCACCAAACTCGCCGAGAGCGTTGAAACCAGGGAGCCATGCGGATCAATACAAGCCATCGTCTGCTCGCATCCGCGTTCATCCGCCGTTCCATTCTTGAGTAATTCACTTGACGGTTGCAAGAACGATTTCGACAGGAACCCACATCTTGTGAATCGTGCCACTCACGATGCGGAATCCTGCGTCATCGAGAGCCCTGCGCACAAAGATAGGACGGCAATCGAGGAAGTTCGGGAAATGCCGGTATGTCCACTCGAACGCGTGTACCAGCTTCGAGCCACTCTCTTCTTTGGGCCAAGAGATCCTAGACTGCGCTGATCCTGTCGTAGAAGGAGCGGGTCTCTCTCCTTGACCGACAGACCGGCAGTATCTCCTCTCTTCCTTTGAGTGCTTCGGGATTGGATCGCATGTCCATAGGGTGTGTGTTTTTAGCGGCTGATAGCGAAGAGGTTGTGCTCGCCACGGACGAGAATCCTCCCGTCCGATAGCGCGGGGGTGGCCATCAGGCGCTCGCCCATCGGATTGGTCGCGAGCAGCTCGAAACCCTTTCCCGCTCTGACCACGAATATGTCGCCGTCTTCACTGGACAAATAGATCCGACCGTCGGCTGCCACGGGCGAAGCGCTGAAGCCGCCACCCTGATGCGGGATGCGCTGGCGGTAGATCTCTTTCCCGGTGCGGAGCTCATAGCAATCGAAGACGCCCTGGTTCGCAAGCACGTACAGATATCCGCCATAAATGAGCGGAGTCGGCATATAGGGCCCCCGCTGCTGCCTGCTCCAGACAACTTGCTCACTGGACGAGAGACCCTCGCCAAGAGTGATATCTCCAGAAGCGCCGGCGCGAATCACAAAGATTGGTGCCACCGGCCTGCGCCCGCTGGCGACCACGATCAGATCTTCCGAAAAAACCGGCGTGGGGGCCGTGATCTGGGAACTCCCGCCAAGGCGCCATAATTCTTTCCCCGTATCAGGATCGTAGCCGCGGATAAAGTTGGACGCGTTGGTGATCAACTCTACCCGTTTGGAGCCCGGATAAATGGTCGGAGTGCCCCATGACGGGAGTTCGTCGCGATCGGCTTTCCACACGGTGGCTCCGGTTTCGATGTCGACTGCGAGGAGAAAGTCCTGTTTCTGGGTGTCGCACTGGACGATGACCTTGTTCTTGTAGATGATGGGGGAACTTGCAGTCCCCCATTCGTATTCAGGCGCGTCGTAGGCGCCCAGGTCGAGAACTCCGAGATCTTTCTTCCAGACCAGCTTTCCCTGGGTGTCAAGACAGTACAGCCCCTGGGAACCGAAAAATGCAACGACATGCCGGCCGTCCGTGGCCGGCGTCGAGCTGGCGTACGTGTTCTTGACGTGCCGCTTTTCCTTGGGCACACCTTCGTACGCCGTGCTTCCCCACTCGATCTTTCCGCTGCGTTTGTCCAGGCAGTAAACTTTCCACTGCTGAACGGAGCGATCGGTCGATGCGTCGCCTTCGCCAAAAAGACCGTGTTTGAAGGTAGCGTCCGCCTGGCTGCTGATTGCGGTGGTGACATACAGCCGCTCTCCCCAAACGATAGGACTCGAGTGAGCGAGTCCCGGGATGCGCACCTTCCACTTGATGTTCTCTCCGCGCACGCCGTCCCAGCGTTCGGGCAGGTTCTGGCCATCGGCCACGCCACTGGCCTGCGGGCCGCGAAAAGACGGCCAGTCGCCGTTTGGTGCAGCGGCACTGGCGAAGAATGCGGCCAGCAACAGCATCAGCAATCCGCGCACCCTGCAGAAATGGGAATGCCTCATATGAGTTCTTTCCTGCGCCGAAGGCGCTTTGGAGTGCGGTGGCATGACACCGCTGTTGAATCCCGCGGCATTCGAGATCGGCCCGCGCGATCATGTCATGTGATTTTATGATGACCCGATCGCCGGGCCCATTACTAAACACAGCAAAACTTCATGATTCAGTTTTCGCGAATGCAGTAGAGATGTCGCTGGCTTCGGAGAAAAATCTCCCCTCCGGTAATGGCCGGTGTGGCGATGAACATCTGGTCCGGCATGGTATTGGTCGCCAGGACTTCGAACTTTTCGCCCATCCGCACCACGATAACGTCCTCGTTCTCACTCGCGAGGTAGAGCTTGCCGTTCGCCGCAACGGGCGACGCCTTGAAACTGTAAGTTTTAGGCAAAAGAATCCCCTTCGTGGTCGAAGACCAGGATGAGGCGGTCGCCGGACAGCACCGGCGCCATGCCCTCGCCAAATCCCATCTTCATGCGCAATTGAAAGCTTCCTCCAATTGCCCGTGAACGGGCGCCGGCCGGTGATGGCGGTGATTTGCCGAGGGAAGGCGCATAAAAGCGGATACTATACAATAAGGTGGGCCCTTGACCAAACCAGCATTTGAGGAGCACTGCAGTTCAGAGACCGAGTGCAAAAAGCAGCCACGAAGGACACGGCGCGGCATAGCCGCATCCAGAGAATTTCAACGCAGAGCTCGCCGAGATTGCAGAGAGCGCGGATGCACGCAGATTACCGCAGTTAAGAATCTGCGCTTATCCACGTTCATCTCCGGTCCCCCATGTGGCATACTTTGGGGTCCGGCAAGGCATGTGGAATTGTTTTCTTCAGCCCGTCGTGACATCCCAACTGTTGGACTCTTATCGAGCTATGAAGACCACCGGATTTCTTTTCCCCCTGATGCTGTTGATCCACCTGCAGCCTGCAGTCGGATACTCGCAAACCCTCCACGCCACAATTCGCGGTCAAGTCGCCGACACGTCCGGCTCCTCGTGTCCGAAGGTTCAAATAACGGCGATCAACGAAGAAACCGGCGAGACCCGCCAGACGGTCAGCGGTCCCGATGGGGAGTTTACATTTGCGGTGCTCACGCCCGGATCCTATCGTCTTGAGGCCCAAATGGCCGGTTTTCGCAAGTACGTGGGAAGGGGAATCCGCCTGCAGGTCGGACAGGATCTGCGCGTGAATGTCCTGCTCGAGCCGGGTGGGCCTGCGGAGGAGATCATTGTCACCGTCAGGCAAGACCTGGTCAAGACGGACGCGATGGATGTGGGAGTCGTAATAGCTAACCGTCAGATTGTGAACCTGCCGCTGGATGGGCGGAATTTTCTCCAACTGAGTCTGCTGCTGCCGGGAACGGCACCGGCCGCCCAGGGATCGCCGGGCTCGGTGCGCGGGGAATTTGCCGTAAACGCAAACGGAGCCCGCGAGGATTCCAACAACTTCATCCTGGACGGAGTCTTCAACAACGATCCCAAGCTCAACACAGTCGCCATCAACCCGCCGGCGGATGCCATTCGCGAGTTCGAAATCCTCTCCAGCACCTACGACGCCACTTTTGGACGCAGCGGCGGCGCTCAGGTCAACGTGGCCCTGAAGTCGGGCACCAATGAATTTCACGGCACGGCCTACGAATTCTTCCGCAACGCTGCACTGGACGCGCGCAACTTCTTTGCTCTGGCTGAAAGCGATGCGCCCCGGTATCAGCGGAATCAATTCGGTTTTTCTCTCGGCGGGCCGGTGCGCAAAAACCGCACATTCTTCTTCGCCGACTACGAGGGGCGAAGGGTGAATGAAGGAATCACGCAAACCACAAACGTTCCCACGCGACTCGAGAGAAGCGGCGACTTCTCGCAGAGCATATTCGTGCCTCCATTGGATCCATTCACCCGGCTCCCATTTGACAACGGCCGGATTCCTTCCGAAAGGATCAGTGCGATCGGAAGAGCCATCGCGGACCTATACCTGATACCCAACCGGGCAGTGCCCGGCCAGAACTACGTCTCCTCCCCGATCCTGCGCGACCGGGACGACCGCTTCGATGTCCGCTTCGATCATGCCATCGCGCGCAAATCCAGCCTGGTCGGCCGCTATAGCTTTTCCGACCGCAATCTCTACGAACCCTTCTCCGGGCCCAGTTTTGCGCGCGTTCCCGGGTTTGGCGCCAACATTCCCAGGCGGGCGCAAAACTTCATGATCGGCGAGGATCAGGCATCCTCATCAAGATTCATCAATCAGGTGCGCTTCGCCTTCAACCGGGTCGCCGCCGGAGCCGGCACGGAAACCAGAGGAGGCAGCCTGAACCGCGCCGTTGGCCTTCCCGAGCTTTCCTCCCACCCGCGCGATTTCGGATTGAGCTTCATTACGATTTCCGGATACTCACCTATCGGGGATGAGTACAACAATCCCCAGCACAGCGTAACCAACGTATTCCAGGTCACCGATACCGCCACGTATTCGAGAGGAAGGCACCTGGTCAGGTTCGGCCTCGATGTCCGCGTCCTGCAGCAGAACGCTTTCAGGGATGTTCAGTCACGCGGATTCCTTGCCTTTTCGGATTTCGCCCGGATCACAGGCAACGGTCTCGCGGACCTGCTGCTGGGTTACGTAACCTACTCGGGAGGCGCGCATCTGGACAATCCCCAGTATCTGCGGACCGGGAGTTGGAACTTATTCATGCAGGACAGCTTCCGCCTGCGTCGCGATCTCACGCTCCTGATCGGAACACGATACGAGTACAACTCTCCGCCGGTGGACCGCTACGACAGAGCCAGCACGTATGATCCCCTCACCGGAATGCTGGCCCCGGTAGGACAAGGCGGCATTCCCCGTGGCGCGTATGAGCCCGACAGGAACAACTGGGCGCCACGCGTCGGCATGGCGTGGTCGCCGGGTGCGGGCAATCGCAGCGTGGTGCGCGGCGGCTACGGAATCTACTATGATCAGTCATCGCTGGCCCCGGGAGAGGGACTTTACTTCAACAAGCCCTACTACGACTTCAAACTGTATTTTCCCCTCCCGGGACTGCCGCTCACGGTGAACGACCCTTTCCCGTCCTCCTATCCGCTCGCCATTCCGGCGTCTGCGCTCGGGTTCGACCGCCATCTGCGCACGCCCTATATACAACAATGGAACCTGACCTTCGAGCATCAGTTCGGCACTAATAGCCTGGTGGAGCTTGCTTATGTAGGTTCGAAGGGGACCAGGATCCTGTCCGCACGTGACATCAATCAGGCCCATGCCAGCCCGCTTCAGCCCAATCCGAGGCCCGTACTGCAGTTTGCCGACATCACCTTCCTGGAATCCCGCGGCAATTCCTCCTACAACAGTTTTCAAGCCCGCTTCCAGCATCGTATTCACGCGGGATTCGGCACGCTCGTTTCCTATACTTTCGGAAAGTCTCTGGATGAAACTTCGACCTTCTTCTCAAGCTCCGGCGATGCGAATTTCCCGCAAAACAGTGCCAATCCGGGGGCGGAGAAGGCCAGGTCGAACTTTGACATGCGGCACCGGCTTTCCCTTGGCTACTCCTATGATCTTCCGGTAGGCCGAGGCGGGCGTTTCCTGTCGGACCGTGCTTTTACTTCCGCATTGCTCGCCGGATGGTCCACCCACGGCATCGTGACCCTGCAAAGCGGAAGGCCGTTTACGGTCGCCCTGCTCCCCGAGATCGACAACAGCAACACCGGCATCGCGAGCCTGGGATTCGGCGCCAACAATCGTCCCAATCGCATCGCTTCCGGCGAGCTTTCGAACCCGGGGCCCGCAGCGTGGTTCGACACCAGCGCCTTCGCGTTGGCCGCATACGGAAGCTTCGGCAATTCAGGCCGGAACATTCTGAACGGTCCAGGCTATCAGGATGTGAGCCTGTCCCTGATCAAAGATTCGCGGATCCGTGAAGGGCTCACCCTTCAGTTCCGGGCCGAGTTCTTCAACGTACTCAACCATACGAACCTTGATTTACCGGACATCTTCCTCGGATCCCCGACATTCGGCCGCATTTCTTCGGCGGAAAATCCACGCCGCATTCAGTTCGGCCTCAAACTGATTTATTGAAACCGCCGGACCCCGTGTCTTCGTGAGAATAAGCCTTTTGGGGTTGAACCCGGAATTGGCAGATTTCCGGCATCACCGGTCGCGTACCACCGCTTGAAATGGGAATTGGCGAGCCCCGACGCTCCACAGGTCGAAATCATCGGGAGCATCCGGAATCCTGGAGATTTGCGGGGCGCCCGCACCAGCACTCAAATAGGCAGTCCCCTTCTCTTTGAGTCTAACACCGGCCTTGGCAGCCCCCTCTTTGGGCTTGCTGATGAGGAGCGAACCGGAACGGACCTTAACCTTCGTTCCTGAAGAGTCCACATCGAAGCGAAACGTGCCTCCGCCGGATATGTCGGCCTGGCCGTGCGGGGTGGAGATCTTGAGGCTCATTCTCGAATAGATGGCGGAATCAGGCTCTGTATAAACAATGGCAGAGCCGCGCACCAACTCAAATTCCCGTGTTGGCTCCGCAGTGCTGACGGCGAGAAGCTCGCTGTTTTCATCCACGTGGATCGAAAAGACGCCGAAGCTCAATACGGCACGGCTGCCGCGCTCGGTCGACAGATGTCCCCCTTCCAACAGTTGCGCCCGCGTTCCCGGTGGACTCTTGTCCAGTGCCAGCCTTGCCCCTCCCTGGCGCTCGAGGGTGACTTTGCCTTCGTAGCGCGTGATAGTGCCGGCTCTCAGAAGACCTGAACTCCACCGGTCGAAAGGGTCAAAAACATCCTTTTCGAATGTATTCCTTTCGCGGGCAGGCGGCGTGCCACCGCCCAGAACCAGCCGTGTGCCGCTGCCCAGAGCAGTCGCGCCGTTCTGCACCCCGCCCCGACGCACCTGGACGGCAGTTTCCAGCATACCGACGTCGAAGCGGGCGAAGGCCCCGCGCTTGACGGCGAAGGTCCCCTGCGGCGTAATGATTTTGACTGGCCTCTCCGGGAACATATTTACGGAATTGACGATAATGGCGCCTCGAAGCAGCTCGAACACGGCATCTTCGGTTTCAGTCTTGACCGCCCGAATCTGGGTCAATTGGTTGAGGCACAGATAGGCTCCGCGATTGATCATTAATTCCAGATAGCTTGCTTTCCTGGTCCACAACAACTGGTCTTCTCTCAGCTGGAACTCTGGAGAGACACGATAGCCATCAACTTGCTCCCTGCCCCGGCTGGCAAACGCTTCACCCTCCAGCCGGCGCACCACACCATGCCTGACAATGGGGAAACCCCATCGGTCAAATTCGTCAAACGGCCTCAGCTTCAACGCGGTGATGGCCGGATTGGTCTGATGATTGCCGGTCAACGTCACTCGCTTGCCGCCGCCGACCCTCCCCACCTTGCTGCGCGGCGCTTCAGATCGCCCCCCCAGCGCGATTTCTCCTTCAAAGACGTCGATACGGGTGGCCGAAGGCTCGATGCTGATTCGGAAGAGCCCGTCTTTGCCGACCGTCAGGATGCCGTGCGGCGTGACGACTTCAAAGGCCAGAGATGCATCCAGCCTGGCCGTTCTGCCCCGCCCGCCGGCGAAAGTCCGCGGCGGGGCCGCGTTGCCCGCCTGGATTATGAACATCCCGCGCAGCAATTCAAAACGCGCTTCCGTCAGCAAGGTGTTGACTGCACGCACTTCAGCCTGTTCATCGAGGCGGAGATAGGCAGCGGAGTTGACCAGGATCTCCGCGCGGCTCATCGCTTCAGTGGCCAGCCGGTCGCCGTCCATCATCTGCAGATCGGGCGAGACCGCCTCACGATTTTCGGCTTGTGCATGCTGGACAAATACCTGCCCCTGAACACGACTGACCAATCCCGATTTGGTGGAAATCGAGTGCTGGGCATGGATCAAGGCGTTGGGGGGATAACAGCAGAGCACTGCCACGAATATGAAGTTCGCCGCAGTCGGATTGAGTTGCCGCTTCATCGGTGTCTCTTCTGCCGGCTGACAAGCATATGCCAATTCCCGCCTGTTTGCCAATGCGCTCCGGCTTGTATCGGCTGACGCCGCTTCCTGGATCCGCGGATAGGCGGCGTAACTCTCGGACCCATCGGGCGCGACCGCCCTGATTTTTTCAAGGATTTTCCAGGTCGCCTGTCACGGGATTTCCGGTTACTTCGACGCGGGTGTGCGCATGCCGATGCAGTAGAGATAGCCCTGAGTGCGCATGAAGATCTGCCCGTCCGATACTGCGGGAGAAGATAGGGTGTAATCGGACAGATCGTTTTCCCCGAGCACTTTGAACAGGGGGCCCGCTTCCAGCACAGTCGTGATCCCATCCTCGCTGGTGACGTAGAGCTTGCCGCCCGCGATCACGGGAGAAGCGCTGTAGGTCCCCGTCCTGATTCTCTGGTTCCCCCAGACCTCGGCGCCGGTCTTGGCATCCCGGCACCACAGGATGCCGCGGTCGTTCAGGATGAAGATGTACTTCCCGTCGCATGCCGGTGTCGGCACGTCCGGACCCTGGTCGGTGGTCCAGGCAAGGTGAGATCGGCTGACGTCTCCGCGTCCGCCCGCCTTGAGAGCTATCAGCGGGCGCACCCGTGAGGGCACGTATACCATACCGTCTGCTGCCACGGGCGAAGCCACAATGCGATAGTTCCTGTCCTTGGAGGGATTGAGACCGCCGGCACGCCAGAGCTCCGCGCCGGTGGCGGGATCGTGCCCCGTGACGTAGTCGCCCCCGCTGATGACGATCTCCTCCTTGTCGTCATAGCGCAGCAGGGCAGGCGTCGTGTATGCATCGGGGGACTCGAGCTGGGCGTCCGTCGGCCGCTCAACGCGCCAGCGCGTCTTGCCGGTGAGCTTCTCGATGGCGAGCACGTAGGACGGATCGTCGGTCTTCATCCCGTGAAGAACCTGGATGTAAAGCAAATCTTTATGAAGCAACGGGGACGAAGCATAGCCCCAATTGAGGCCGAAACGGCCATAATCCTTCTGAATATCCCGCGCCCAGACCTCATTGCCGCTGAAGTCGAAGGCTTTGAGCATGCCGGTTCCGGTCAATACCCAAACGTTCTTGCCGTCGGTCACCGGCGAGGGTGAAGACATATTCTGCTTGCGCACCTTAGTGTTCCCCGTGCCCAGATGCTTCTTCCAGATCTCCGTCCCTTTGTCGCGATCCACGCAAGAGAGGTAGAGCTCGGTTCCCTCCCCGACATTCAGAAAAATGCGATCGTTCCAAATGATCGGGGTGGAGCCCGAAAAATCGGGCATCGCGAGCTTCCAGGTCACGTTCTCGGTCGTGCTCCACCTCACGGGCACGTTTTTCTCCTCAGCCGTCCCGTTCAAGTTGGGGCCGCGCCACTGGGGCCAATTCCCGGCAAGAGCCGCCACCTGAGAAACGAGCAGGGCGCAGGAGAACAGAAAGCATCGACGCATAGCCACCCACCTCCACGTTTGGTCTTATTGTAAACCGCGGATGCGCACAGACAACGCGGATAACTATCTGTGATGATCTGCGGTTTGTTGCATACACCCAGAATGAAATTGCGTCTATTGAGGACCAGATATTATAGTGATGCTATTCCAAGGATAGATGTGTCGCCCCTTCGGGGCTCCTTCTTTACCTGTCCACAACCCCGGGCTCACGCCCGGGGCTATGCTCTTTCCGCCCCTTCGGGGCGGGAAATCTTGTCTCTGTCACTATATTTCATGATTATCAATCAGTTCGGTCCGGAGAAAGAAACTGAGCGCACGGAATTCATTTTCCGAAGCAGTAGAGCATGTTCTGCGTCCGGATGTAGAGCCGGCCATCGGCGACCGCGGGTGTCGCAAACACCTCATCGCCGAGCGCATCGACCGCCAGAATCTCCCAGTCACCCCTGGCCGAAACCACGGAGACGGTGCCGTCCTGGCTGACCAACCACACCTTGCCGTCGGCCCCGACCGGAGAGGCGAAATACTTGTCAATCGCGCCCTTCAATCGGCCCTGTTTGAGGACGTTGCCGGTCGTGGGATCGAACGAAGTCAGGATGCCGCTGTCGTTGATCATAAATAACACGCCCTGGTACAGCAGTGTCGAGGGGACCTGCGGCACGGGACGTTGATAGCGCCACCGGATTGCCGTGTCGGTCATATCTCCCCGGCCGCCGAGCCTGATTGCCAGAAGCCCGTTTTCCGAGGCCATCATCGACCGGAACACTTCCCACTCCTTCGCATTCAGTCTGCCGTCGCGGTCCAGGTCGAAGGCGTCAAATCCAGAGTTGGGCGCGAGCATCCTGTCCATCGGCTCAGTGCCGGAAATTTCCTCCTTCGCGATAAGCCCGTCGTGGTTCTTGTCGTAACGCTTCAATCCTTCTTCAAAAGCGACGGTAGGCACATGCTGGCCGGGCTGGTTTTGTGGAAATCCCCAGCCGTTGACATACAGGGACTGATCGTCATAGCTCGCCACGGATTTCATTTCGCAGGGCAGACCCCGTACCCACCAGAGGCGCTTGCCGTCTTCCACGGCATAACACGAGAGCTGGAAGGACTCGGGAACGATGATCTGCTTCGGGCCGCCCTTGGGCTGATAAAGCGTCGGCGTGGAGTAGCCCGAAATCACTCCCGGCCGGTCCACCTTCCATGTCAGCTTGCCGGTGTTTTTGTCGACGGCGATCAGGTAGGAATTAAGATCCTGATCGACCGCCAATATCACTTTGTCATCCACCAGAATCGGCGAGGCGCCGAAGCCGTAGAAGATGTTGAACGGTCCCAGCGGCAGGCGCCATTTTTCTTTTCCTTGGGCATCGAAGGCCAGCATCCCGAAGTCCTGGAAAAAGACGTACACGTTTGTGCCGTCCGTGACCGGGCTGGGCGATGCCGGGCCGTTGACGTTCTGCAGCCGGCCTTTTTGCGTGCGCGGGACCTCGCGTTGCCAGAGCAGCTTACCCGACTGGCGGTCGAGGCAGATGACGGACAGTTGGTAGTTCTCCTTGTCCTTCGTATGGGCCGTGAGGAAGATGCGCGTACCGGTTAGCACCGGCGACGAGTGGCCGGGCGGCAATGGAGTTTTCCAGACCACGTTTTTTTCCGGCCCGAATTCAACGGGCAGGTTGGTGGCCGTGGACACTCCTGACCCGTTGGGCCCGCGAAAGCGCGTCCACTGGTCTTGCGCCGCCGAATGGCGGAAACAAAGTGCGAGCAAGGAGAACAGGACCAAGCGTTGGCAATACCGGCTATTTTTCATATTGAGTCGATTCCAGTATAGAAGCTTACGATTAGTTCGCAGAGACTTCGAAAATCCCAAAACGCTGACTTTGATTTCATTGAGGTCTTCCGGTCTTTGCGGCTTGCTTTGGCATAAGGCGACGTCATTCCGACCTCAGCGCGCCGAGCACCGGCGCACGAAACGCTGCAGCGGCAGCCAGAAATGATGATGCCAATCCGACCGTCAGGACTGCGATCAGGATCCAGCCTCCCATCACGAAGGGAACCGAGCCACCGCGGGCGTGTAGCGCCGGCGCGATGGCAAGGAGTGCGCAGACTGTGCCGCATGCCAGGCCCCAGGTCATGAGCACAATGTTTTCGGCGATGATGATTGCCGACAAAACCTGTCTGCGATACCCCACGGCGCGCAGAAGGGCCAGCTCGTGCCGCCGTTCGAGCACGTTGCGCAGCAGGACGGTTGCGAGGCCGGCGGTTCCCAAAATCAGGCCCAGTGCTCCCAGCGACTGGAAGGTGGAGAGGTAGGTGTTTTCCACCCGGTGATATGCTGCCAGCCGCTCTCCGGAGGATTCAACGTCGAAGCCCCAATCCGCCAGGATTTCCATCAGAGGCTGTATCAGGGATGCCGCCTTGCCCGGCGCCACGTCGAGCAGGAAAAAATGATAGCCCTCCCGGTCGGGGAATGCGCGCAGGAAGTTCGCCTCGGAAATCACCAGCTCTCCCTGCAGGATACTGTCGCGCAGGGCCGCGACCAGGCGCAGGCGTGCCGGAGTCCCGTCGCTCTGGCGCACCGTGAGCTCGCGCCCAACCGAGAGGTGCAGAATGTATTGAACCGTGTTCGCGTCTCCGATGGCAGGTATGGCCCCGTCCCGAGGAGTGGATTCGAGCAGCAGCCACGGGTTCCGCTTTTCCTCCGGGGTGGAAGCCGTCGAGTCTTGAAATGAAAATCGGCCGCCGGCAAGAAACGAATGCGCCGCCCCAAGAATCCTCGGTTCCTGTGGAGCATAGAGATTCAGACAACTGGTGTCGTCACCGGGACGCTCGCGGAACGGCACGAACCTTACCTGCGCAAGCTCCGGCACCTCCGACTGCGGAATCCCCAAGGCTTCGCGTCCTGCCGCGCTGTTGGGATCGTAGACGACGGGGAGGGCGGAGTGCGCAAGCAAAGGATACCCTCCGGTCCCGGACGCCGGCTCCATTGAGACACTCTGTGGATCCTTCCGGAAGGCTTCCACGGAAACAATGATGAAAGTCGCCGAAGCCATCAGAGCGACACAGAGCAGACTGCGTCCCGGCCTGTGCATGGCATTCCTGGCCCCCAGGCGGAAGAAGGAACGCCAGCCATGCCCGGAAATGGGGCTCGGACGGTGGCGCCGGAAGTAGAGGGCAGCCAGGCTCAAAACCGAAGCCAGCAGCAGAAAGCCTGATCCGAAAAATCCCTCGACGTCCGGGATCTTTCCGGAGGCCGAGCCGAGGAGCATCAGCGCGGCACCCAGGAAGGAAACGCACGAAATGATTACGAAAATGCGCGTACGCCGCCTCTTTACCGGTGCCGATTCCAGAACATCGGCAAGGAGCGCGCGTGGTGAGTTGCGCCGCAGGCCGCGGAGCGTCCACGCGATGATTGCAAGAGAAGCGAGTATGCCGGCGCCCGCTCCCAAAGCCATGTCCGCCCAGGAAACGTGCAGGTACAGGCGGCGCGTTCCCACCGCGGCTAGCCACCAGGTGCGCAGGCCGAGAACCAGAAGCCCCCCATACCCGATGGCGCCGAGCAGGCCGAGAAGGCTCCCTCCGACCGATAGCGCCGCGCCTTCGAGGAGAAAAATGGTTTGAATGACCCTCGTGGGAAAGCCCATTGCCTGGAGGGTCCCGATCTCCCGCACCCGCTGCTCGACGCCCAGCCTGAAAAACAGGGCCGACAGGAGAATAGCCGACGCGATCAGGAAAAAACTGAAATAAACAAAATACTCCCCGAAATCCGTTGATCCCTGGGAGGCATCCAGCCCTCGTTTCTTCACGGCATCGACGGCAAATCCCGCCGCCTCCGGGTCGAGGCGGGCGCGAAGTCTCTCCGCCAGTCTGTCCTGCGCAGACTTCAAATCCGCGCCTTCAGGCAGCGCAATGCGCACGCCGGAGAGTTTTCCGAAACGACTCTGCCAAAGTTCCTGACCCCTCGCCAGCGTGATAAAAGCCTTGGGTGTGGCCCGGTAGCGGTTCCAGTACTCCTCGTCTTTCGGGCGGACGCGGCGCAGATCCAACGGAAACGGCGGATCCCACGCTCTTATGCTCCGGGCTTCCGTGATGCCCGGAAAATCCGGCGCCAGCGCGGCGTCGACGTCTCCGCCCATGGACACAACGCCTGCCAAACGGAAACGGGCAGTTCGTGTCGCCAGGCTTCCTTTTTCCTGCCAGAGGTAATAGTCGACCTCCACGCTATCCCCGCGGGAGATTCCCAGGTCGCGCCAGGCCCACTCGTTGAGCCAGATGGAGTCGTCTGCATTGACAGGCACAGGCTGTGGCGCGAAGCCTTCAATCCCGCGGATCGCATTCATGGCGCCCTGTCCGAGGTCCGCGGCAGTGATGACAGAGTAAGGGATCTCGCGGCCGCCGGCACTTATGGAATTGGCGAGGTAGGTGAAGACGCCGGAAGCTTTCATCCCGGCATCGGCAGCAGCTCCGAACGCAGCCCTCGCAATCGATTCACTGAGCAGGATGCGGGAGCTCTCAACCGCAATTCCGGTCAGCGACGGCAGAGGCCGGAGCATTACACCCGCGTCTTTCAGTGTGAATTTCTCCTCGAGCGAGCCACTGATCTTCTGGAGATCTAAATCCTGCGATTTTGGAGCCAGAAGAATCGCATTTGCGCCTGCCGCCTGCGCCAGGTCCCGCTGAAGACGCTCGAGAGGTACGAATATGGAAAACACGTTTCCCTGGCTGGGCCGCAGAGAGAACTCTCCCAGACTTTCCGCGGACAGGATCTCGCCGCAAACCAACCGCACCGTCCTGCCGACATTTTCGCGGCGCCCATAAAGCGACTCCCTCGGAATTGCCGGCTGGGTCTCGATTCTCAGGAGCAGCCCGTCGCCCACGTGCACGCCAAGCCTTAGTGCGAGTGGTAAGCCAACCAGCGCCGTGCGCCCTTCCGGGCCATTCCGAGCCGCCGCGCCCTGCAATTTCCAAAACCTTTCGTCGACACCATAGACATTGACGTCGTATGCACGTGTGCCTGTTCCTTCAAGGATCACCACGCCCTGGAGATAAATGATCGGGCAACTTTCCTCAGAATTTTTTGTTTCAGCCGGCGAGGTCAATGCGACGGCGAGATCTTCGCGAAAAAAGTGGTCGGCGGAAACCGTGTATTCCGTGGCGCCGAGCCGCTCATAGAGCAATCTGCGCAGGCTGTCCCGCACGGACTGGCCCACGAGCAAAGCGCCCGAGAGCACGGAGACCGCGGTTGCGACGCCGGCGACGACCGCGAGGTTCGTGCGCCAGTAGTGCAACAGGTTGCGGCGTAGGAGCCGGCTCAGTCTCATCACTTTCTCCGGAAACTCAGAAATTCGGGCGCAGGGAGGCGTCCCTGAGACTGTATTTCAGGTCGAATCTCTGCGCGAGGTCCAGATTGTGGGTGACGACGATCAGGATGGCCCGGCGGCTCCGGTGCAGTTCCAGGAGCAACGCGGCCACCGCTTCCGTCGACTCGTGATCCAGGTTTCCTGTCGGCTCGTCGCAGAGCACGAGCTGCGGTTTGCGCACGAGGGCCCGGGCCAGTGCCACCCGCTGTTTTTCGCCGCCGGAGAGTTCGTGCGGGCGGTGGTGCATCCTGGGGCTGAGGCCGACCTGATCGAGCAGCTCGAGAGCACGGCGCTGCGATTCGCCATCCGTACCCTGCGCCACCAGGGTCGGGATGAGCACGTTTTCGAGCACCGTGCACTGGGGGAGCAGGTGGTGGTCCTGGAAGACAAAACCGACCTGTTCGTTGCGGAACGCGGCGAGGCTCTTGTCATTGAGTTCGAACGGATTCCTTCCGCTCAACAGAACCGTCCCCGAGGTCGGCGGTTCGAGCGTGCCCAGTATGTAGAGAAGTGTGCTCTTGCCGCTGCCCGAGGGACCCACGATCGAGACGGAGTCTTTCTCGGTGAGAGAGAGATTTATATCCGACAACACGTGTAGCGGACCCGCAGGTGTGGGGTATTCCTTCGTAAGGTTGCGAACTTCGAGCACCTTATCTCTCCCCGCTGATCTTCACAGCAATTTTATCCTCTTTCTTCAGAAGGGACTGATAGACCTTCAGTGCCTCTTCCGCCATCCGCGCCGAGCTGTAGTGTGCCCGCACGCCCTCGTATCCTCTGGAGCCCAATTCCCTTCTCTGCCCGGGATCCTTCCAGAACTGCAATATTCCCTCGGCCAGGTTGTCCGGATTGCCGGGTTCCACCAGGATGCCGCCGCCTGTGGTTTCCACTATCTCGGTGAAAGCCCCGCACCGCGGCTGGGCGACAGGAATGGCGCAGGCCATGGCTTCGAGCAGAAACAGTCCTTTCGGATCCGGATGGGGCCCCGGAACGGAAAGCGCACTCAGATTTCGCAGGAACGTGAGTTTGCCCCGCCTGTCCAGTTCGCCGAGGTAAGCGAATTCCCCGGACAATCCCCAGGATTCCATCTTTCCCCGGACGTCCGCCAGATAGGACCTGTGTTCCGGGGCCAGATAGCCTGCCGCCCACAACCGGCTGCGGGTGAGCCCTCCGGCCGACCTCAGGCGGCGATAAGCCTCGCAGAGCAGGTGCAGGCCCTTTTCGGGGGCGATGCGCGCCAGGTAGCCGATCGTGAAGGGTTCGGGATCCGCGCCGTTCCGCGGGCTGTAACCGTCGCAATTTATGCCCAGAGGCACAACACGGATACGGCTTCGTTCGATCCCGAAATACTCGACCGCTTGCTGAGCGCCAAAATGGCTGACTGCCACAAAGGCATCGACGCATGCCGCATGCTCGCGGATCATGCGCAACGACTCGCTTCGATAAGGCTCGCCGAGACCGTCGAGGAAAAGGTCTTCCCCCTGCAGCGTGCAACAGACCGGCACGTTCATCTCCGCTTTGATAGCGGGCGCCAGGGAAATGAGAAGGGAATTGGGGATGTTGATGATCTCCGGGGAAAGTTCCCGGGCAAGAAACCGGACGAGTTTCAGAATCTCTTTGCGCACATGCCCGCTCGTGCCCTGCAGCATGGACACAGTCAACCTGCCCAGATGCGCAGGGTCTACACTCACGCCCCATCGGGTCATGAGCCTCAAAAAAGGCGGGAAGTCCAGGAGCCGGTCCAGCATCCACGGAGTTTTGCGGAAAATCCCGGAGTGATGTTGGAGATAGACATTGATGCCACCCAGAAACACCCGGTTCAGGCTTACGTTGCGTTCGTCAGTGCGCGTTGGCGTGTAGGCCGGGATCAGGAGGACCTCATGCCCTGCGTCCATCAAGGCTGCCGCGAGAGTGTTGTCGCGCAGGCAACTGCCGCAGTACATGTTTCCCGCACCCGCGGTGATGTAAGCTATGTTCATAATCCCGCTTCAATCGCCGAAACAGTAAACCATGCCGTCCTGGGATCCGATGACAAGCGCATTCTGGGCTGCGGCGGGCGAAGCCGAAAGCGGCGCGCCGGCGGTAAATTCCCAGATTTTCTTGCCTGTGGCCAGGTCCAGCTCGTACAGAACACCGTCGTTTGATCCGACAAAAACACGATTCCCCGTGATGAGCGGTGACGACTCCACCCGGGCCCGCGTCGAAAAAGTCCAGACCGCCTTGCCGGTAGATCTCGCCAGGCAATGCACGATCTTGTCGCGCCCGCCCAGAACCACGCGATCGTTGGTCAGTGCGGCTGAGGAATAAAACGGAAAGTTGCGGGTAGGGTGGCTGTAGGTCCAGCTGGTGATGCGCCGCTTGAGATCGATGCCCAGCACCTCATTTCCGAATGTACCGACGTACGCCTGGCCGTCCCGCACAGCGGCCGACGCCCCCGCGTACGCACCGAGCGGCAATGCGTAAAGTTGCTTTCCCGTGTCCGCCTCGAGGGCGCGGAAGTTCTCGTCACAACCCGATATGTAGACTGTCTCTTTGTCGATTGCCGGCGTGCAGTGCACGGGGCCTTCCGTCCTGTACTTCCATACCAGCGCGCCCGTCGTGGCCGAAAGGCAGTAAAGGTACTGGTCGTAGGATCCGAAATAGATGCGGTTGCCGGCCCAGTTCGGTGAGGACTTGATCTCGCCGTCGGTTTTGAACGTCCAGCGGGCTTTCCCGGTGGCAACATCCACTGCGTGAAGGACGCCGTTCAGATCCCCTACGTAGGCCATTCCGCTGTGGACACAGGGCGATGACTCCTCGACAGGTCCTCCCGTCCCATACTGCCAGCGCACCTTTCCAGCAGCGAGGTCGATCGCGTGGAGCGAGCCGTCCATCGATCCCACATAGACCGTGCCGTCCACGATTGCCGCTGAAGACTCGATCGAATCTTTCGCCTGGTAGCTCCAGCGTAATTTGAGCGTTTTCGGCAACTGAGTTTCCGAGACTCCGCACAGCGCGGACGATCCCCGAAACATCGGCCAGGCATCGAGACGTACCGGAAGCTGCGAAGCTGTTGCCAGCACGCCGCAAAGTGCAAGACACGAAACAACAAAGCCCAGCATTCTGTCGTCTGTCATAAGAGTATGGAAATCTTAGCAGATTTTGCTGTGCGCCGCGGGCGCATTGGAGTGCCGCAGCACGACGTCGCTTTTCTGATGACCGTAAAGGCGGCATCGTGCCTGCCGGCTTGTGCTAACCGGAAACCATTCATTCCGGGAATCGACCCTCAGACGCTGCACCGGCATTCGCAATTGCATAAAGCGTCGAGCGCGTCATTATGTAGAGCACGCCGTTTGCGGGCACGGGTGTACTGTAGACCGAACTTCCCATGTTTATTTCCGCGATCTTCTTCATCACCTTCCCTGCCTGGAGCACAACGACGTCACCGTCCTCATCCCCGAGATAGACTTTCCCGTCGGCCGCCAGAGGAGAGCCCCACACGGCGGCAAGCGCGTCGAAAGTCCAATAGGGGTTTCCGGATCTGAGATCCAGGCAATGGAGAAATCCGCTGAAATCGGAGATGTAAACCAGCCCGTCCGCGATTGCAGCCGTGGAAATGGAGCGGCGTATTTTATCGTAGTGCCAGATGCGGCCTGATTCCGTGATGTCCCCTCGCCTGGTCGGATCGATGCAGTACATATGCCCCACGCCTTCGCCGCTCTCGGGGTCCTGGCCTACGGCAAGAAAGACCTTCCCTTCGTAGAAGACGGGCGTGGCAATGCCGTCGTTGCGTGTTTTCGGCCAAACCGCGTCTTTCGGATTCAAATCGAACTTCCAGAGTTTTTCGCCCGTGCGCGCATTGAAGCCATAGAGCCACCCGTCGCCGCCTGGGAAAAAAGCCTGCATCAAGCCGTCGACCTCGCCGAGAGCCGGCGAGGACCACTGACCGTGCAGGATGCGGTCGCCCGGGGAGTTGTCCTGCCAAATCACCTTGCCGGTGTTTTTGTCGACCGCGATGAAGCTGGGAGCCTGGGGCGACGGGATTTTTTCATGGCTGTCGTCGCGGCCATTTGAGGTTTCGACGAAAACCAGGCTTTCCCAGACGAGCGGCGAGGAATTGGCCATATTGTGCTGGAATACGCCCAGCTCTTTCATCATATCCAGCTTCCAGATGACATCGGCATCGGTGGGCCCCTTGTGGACTTCGTCCTGGTAAGGGCCGTCGTTTTTGCCGTCCAGGAATCCTTCCGTGTCCAGGCAAACCAGTTCTCCGCGGTTGGTCACGTAGTAGAGCCGTTTCCCCTCCACCGCCGGAGCGGAGCAGACCCCCTGTTCAGGCCAGTCGTTCTCCTTCCCTGATTCCAGCTTGTCCGAGATCGCCTGCCAGAGAAACCTGCCGTCGGATTCACGGAAGCACATGAGAACGCCCTTGTCCCCCTTGATCTCGGGATTCTTCGGGTTCTCATTGTTCGTGCCTACAAACACTTTTCCGTCCGCCACCACCGGATTCCCATAAGACGTCGAGCCGAGATCCGCCTTCCATTTGATGTTCTTGTTCGTCTTGATGTCCCAGGACGCGGGCAGCTTCTTCATGGATGATGCCATATTCCGTTGCGCCGTGGCGCCCCACATGGGCCAATCCTGAGAAACAAGCGGCACCGTCAGCAGAGGCAGCATAATGAAGCTCAGGGCGCATGATCTTGATTTGTGAGAACGCTGTGGAATTCGTTTCATCTTGAGCTCTCGAAAAAGTGAATACACGGCACACCGTCCGTAAAATCTGAAATGCGCCGAAGGCCGGGAAGCGCGCAAGCCTGGCTGCGCCTGGATTTTTTGGCGTCCTGCCTTGGACCATCTTCAGGCGGCTGCAAGCAGCCGCACTCCACGGACTTCACCAGAAGTGTATTCACTACTTGGCTTTGATATCGTAGCAGACGAGTACGCCCTGATTCCGAATATAGAGTTTGGCGCCGCAGACGACAGGGTGCGCCCAGCTGGGCCACCCCTGATCGTCGATTTTGAACCGTCCCCTTTCGACGTAGGCGGACGGATTCGCCTCGGCCAAGCCGACCGTGTTCTCCTCCCCAAGGAGATAGAGATTCCCATCTGCATAAGTGAGCGAACCCTTCCCCACGCTCCGGTTCCGCCACATAACCCTGCCGGTATCGAATGCCATGCAGACCAGAACCGTGTTCGAAAAGCCGTACAGGTATCCGTTCACCAGCACGACTCCGCCGTGATGGTTCATCATCTCACGGCTGAAATAGACCGGCTCAGCTTTTACATCCCCGTTCTCCGCCTTTAACTGGAGCAGCGCACAGCCGGTGTCGTAAGCCGAAGTGTAAAAGACTCTGTCCTTGAAAAAGAGTGGCGTCGTAACGTTGGCCGTGTCGTTCGCAACCTTTGCGTAACGCCACATGAGCTTGCCATCGTTCGCACGCACACCGACTCCCGCCAGCGAGGTCAGTGTCATGATTGTGCGCACACCCTGGACATCGGCGACAATGCATGAAGAGTAGGCGGCCGGATCACTCAGCTCGCGGGTCGTCCAAACGGTCTTGCCGGTCGCTTTGTCCAGCGCTGCCATCCCAGCCCCGTTTCCACCCGGAGTTACGATCAGGTTCTTGCCATCGATAAGGGGAGATTCGCTAAGAAGCCACTGAGGGTTCGAAGCTTTGAATTCCTTGAGGATGTTGTGCGCCCAGACCAAGGAACCATCTTTACACTGGAGGCATGCGAGGTCGCCGTCCTCCGACAACGCATACACACGCTCGCCTTCCACGGTGGGGGTTCCCCGCGGGCCGCCCCCCTTGTCCTGGTCCAGGCTCCGGCCCAGCACTCGCGTCCAGATCGTTTTGCCGTCGGCACGGTTGAGGCAGAACACGACGCTGCTGCCGCCCTGCGTCCCCTGCACGAGGATGCGGTCGCCCTGGATGGCAACCGTTCCGTAGCCTTTTCCGAGGTTGGAGGTTGACCAGGCCCTCGGTGGTCCCGCCTGCGGCCACTGCTTCAGGAGTCCGGTCTCCGTGGAAACGCCGTTCCGGTCCGGACCCCGCCACTGCGGCCAATCGCTCTGTGCGGCAGCTCCAGCGACTAAAAAACTTCCTAGGAGAGCGAGAAAAAACCTATGTGAACGCATATCCCTCCCGATCTTCCGCTATACGGTCTGGACAGGCAAAAAAGATTACCACAGAAACCCTGAAACCCAGGAGGTGCAAAAAAGAGCGCCAACTGACGTTCGGAAACCCATGGAACAAAACCCGCCGCTACTCGTCTCCAGTTCAGTGCCAACAGCGGACTCCTGACCTGAATTATTCATGAAGCAGAACCGCTCGCCCATGAAAAGCAATAAAATTGGATGCGGATAAACGCCGGCCAAGACCAAACGGTCGGCGTCGGCCAGCGTTTTTTCGCCTCCAAAACTGCATTTTGGTCGCACATTCATAAATGATCCGGGCTGAAGCTAGTTCCACTGATCTCAGATTCGGTGGGTGCGGGCTTCAGCCCGTACAGTTCCTCCCAGCGCAATCGGAAAGAATTCACGGCCTGGCGGAAACCGCGACCACGTGTTCTTTGGTACGGAAGTAGATGACGCCTCCGGAGATGGCCGGGCTCGCCATGCAGATTTCTCCCATGGGATTCTTGGAGAGAATCTCAAACCTGGAGCCGGCCTTGACCACGTAGATGTCCCCATCCTCGCTTGAAAAGTAGATCTTGGCGTCGCCCGCAACCGGTGCTGCTGTGAAACCGGTGGTCCCGTCGCCGAGGCGCTCCTGGTAGACTTTCTTGCCGGTCCCAGCCTCGTAGCAGTACAACACCCCGTTGTTCTTGCAGCTGTAAAGGTAGTCGCCATAAACGATGGGCGTGATCATGTAGGCCCCCTCGCGGGGCGTACTCCAGGCGACAAACTCGTTCGAGGTCTCGTTCGCCTTGAGGGAAATGTCGCCGATCGCGTTCAGCCGGATTGCATAAATGGGAGCCATGGTGCCGTGGGCATTCGTTATGAAGACCATGTCGCGCGCCACGACCGGTGTAGGCACGGGGATATCGCCACCACCCCTGAGTCGCCAGAGCTCTGTGCCCGTGTTTACGTCGTAGCTGCCGATGTGCCTGTAGCCGTTTATGATCATTTGAGCCTGCTTGCCGTCGTCATAAACGGTCGGAGTTCCCCAGGTCGGAACGTCGTTCCGGGGAGTGCGCCAGACTTCACTGCCGTCCTTGACGTTCAACGCCGCGATGAACGAGCCATTAAGGACGTCGCACTGTATCAGCACCCTGTCCCGGTAGATGATGGGAGAGCTTCCGAACTCCCACTGCGCCTCGGGAGCCACATAGTAGCCCGAGTCGAGCAGCCCGAGGTCCTTCGTCCAAAGCGGTTTGCCATCCATGTCAAAACAGTGAAGACCTTCAGAACCAAAAAAAGCTACGAGGTGCCGCCCGTCGGTCGCCAGTGTTGTATTGGCATGAGTGGACTTGGGGTGTCTTTTGATCTTGGGAACTCCCGAATAGACCGTTTTTCCCCAGATGATTTTGCCGGACAGCCTGTCCAGACAATAGACAATCCAGCGGTGAGAAGTCCTGTCCTCGACGGAACCGATGTCGCCATACAGACCCACCTTGAGCTCAGGCCTGTCAATGCCGCTGATAGCCGTCGACACGTAGATGCGGTTCCCCCAGACAATCGGGCTCGAATGGCCAAGTCCCGGAATTGGAGTCTTCCACAGGATGTTCTTTGAAGTGGTAGCATCCCATGTGGTTGGAAGCGAAAACCCTTCCGCGATGCCGCTGGCGTTGGGTCCACGGAAAGAGGGCCAATTCGAGCCGGCGGGATTCTTCTGTCCCGCCGCAGGGGAAATCAGGACTGCCGACAGGAGAAGGGCCGACATACCGCGAGATTTCAGGGGAAGGATCACCGGTTAATGCTCCTCTCTAGCAAATAGTGGCACAGTGGGCAACGGTCAGGATTGGGTAAATGGGGTCTCAAGATCCGGAGAAGGAACCTTGCTCCTGCTGACCAGTGAGAAATAAGCGCGCGCGACCTCGTCTTTGCCCGTCCTGAGCGGGCCGTTCACTGCTATGACTGCGGATGAGAACTCCTCGGGCCGCATCTCATCCAGGATCTGATTCCAGATGGATTCCTCCAGCACGTTAAATGCGGTCTGCACTTCGCGCAGGGTAAAACCCGAGAAGAATCGCTCTCCGGCGATCTGCCCCGCGTACCTGGTCATGGGCGTGATGCTGTCCGCCTTCAGGCATTCCAGGATGATGTCGCAGAGTGTCTTCAAACGCTCCCGCATTCGTTTCGGGTCCAAGGATTCATAATGGCGCATGTGTGCCCTTTGGATCGCCTCGGTTGCCTCATCTACGATTGCCCCGCGCTTTTCCTCCAACAGTTCGGTCACATTCATGGTGTCCTCCTCACCGATTATCAAGCCAGGAGCAGACCTATCGGCGCCCTCCTTCCGACACCGGCGTCAGGATCGGCATGCACCTGGCACCCCGATGGTACGGGGACAAGAGAACCCGCGATTTTCGGGCTGCGGCGTTCGTTCCACTTTAATGGTTTCCAGGGCCTGCCAGGACATCGAAATCGTATCCTGCCCTGGCAAGAGCGCGTCGTGTCGCTTCATCCACACGCGCATTGGATACATGCGGTTTCAACCTGGGGTAAGGAGCGTCGCGCAGTCTTTCGGTGAGCATGCCGAGATCGTCGCCGGCCAATTCCTCACAGGTCTCATAAAGGCCACCGGTCCCTTCCTCGGCCAAATTATGAACAGACAGAATCGCGCGGATTGCAGCGACGATCCCGAGGGTCGGCGGGGGTACCAGGAGTGCGGCCAACGCCCCATGGTCGAGGCGAAGCCTGGCAGCCATCGGCAAGGGTCCGCCGCGGCGGGCACGTTGCGCTGCCGGGATCAGGATGTTCTCCTCCATGCCAATGTGTCTCAGCAATTCGGCGCGAAATTCCCCGTATGCCTCCAGGTCTAGCCTGCCAGGGATCAGGGCGGCCCGGGCCAACAGGCTCTCGAGCCTCCTGTGGCCCATTGCCAGCAGTTGATAAATCGGACCCGGCACGATCTTCCTTGACTGGCCGGAGGGCTCAGTGATCCGTCCTTTTCGCCGCTTCATACAACACTTCCCGCCCTTTGTGCTGGGAATCTATGAAGATGCCGAGGCCCAAACCCAGCAAACCGCCGACAACGCCGCCCAACAATCGATCCGACACGCCGATACTGTGGTGCTCCCTGCCGGATAGGGAGGACAGCACGACACCAAGGGCCGCTCCGGTCGATAGTCCCAGAATGGCCCCGTTGGTCAATCGGTCGTCGTAGTTTTTCGCGGTAACTTTCTCGACTGATGGTTTGAATATCCTGCGCTGCACACCGCCGTTGGTTTCGACAATCAGGAGCGTCTCACGGTCCGAGCTGAAATAAACGCAATCCACGATCTCCCCATAGTTTGTCTTGATGATGATTTGAGTCCCGGCAGGCAAAGCATCCACCTTCTGCCATTTCCCGGGAACAACCTGTGCCGGAGCCGGCAGGGCATAAAACCACAGCACGAGTGCCATGGACGTCGTGAGGCAATATCGAACCACCCGTTTCCTTCCTTCCACCTGCAGGAGGATATGTCCGGCGGTGAGTCTGAATAATACTCGTTTTTCCAGGTTCCGCGAAGTGGTGGTTTCATCGATGATGTCATTGTGGGCCTGTTTGAAACCGATTATTACATCGATCCGGGGACGGTCGCGCTCGCGATCTCACAGCGGTCCATGTTCAATCTGATCCATTTCGACAGCGTAATTAAGGTAGACTGCATAGTGCGCAAGGACGAGCCATTCCGGTTGGAGGAATTTGCACGAAGGAAGGAGATCCTCCTGGAGGATTTTCATACCTGGATAGTCAGCCGCGAGGACCTGATTCTGTCCAAGCTGGCCTGGGGGAAGGATTCCAAGTCCGAAATCCAACTTAAGGATGCCGGCAATCTTCTCAAGACCGAATGCGACCTGAACTACCTTCGAAGCCGCTCGCAATTGCTTTCTGTGCGCGAGTTGCTGGAGAACCTAGTGAAGCATTATGAATGATACGCCTCCTGGAATTGCCGCGATGGTCCGGGACATGCTGATGGCACGTACCGGCTCTGAACGCCTGATTATGGGCAGTCAGATGTTCGAAACGGCGCGCACAATCCTGCTCGCGTCTCTGCCTCCCGGTCTGTCCGACTTCGAGATCAAGCGAAGACTCTGCGAGAGGGTGTATGGAAACGAGGTCGATCAGGCGGCCTTTTCGAAGAAGCTGGAGAGCGTCTATAAAGGACGCTGAAAAATCCCGTGAGGCGCTGGCTCAAAAACTCACCTCGAAGACTTCTATGACAGATCAGATGTCAAGACTGACTTTTGGCATCCCCATCAGTTTTGACATCTGAAGGGCCTCTGTTGATTCTTGGATCCAAGCAACGTTGCTTCGTCTTGGTACCGGTTAAGATCACCCCTCCCTGG
Organism: Terriglobia bacterium; assembly: GCA_020072565.1. Taxonomy (NCBI): domain Bacteria; kingdom Pseudomonadati; phylum Acidobacteriota; class Terriglobia; species Terriglobia bacterium. The sequence goes on along the minus strand of JAIQGI010000009.1, from coordinate 94,063 downwards.
TCGAGATCCCGCGCAGTTGGAGGCATCCGGCCTTCTCTGTTTATCGGAGCGAGCCCATCGCCCCTGACGACCATGACGCCCGCCGCCCCCTGGCCAGATAAGCTGGAGGAAACGCCTACTCGGAGATCTGAACTCCAAAACGGCAGCTTGAATTCACTTCGCTTTGAAAATCACGGGGACGAATGTTGTCCGGCCTTCTGTCACCGCCACATCCTGCTGGAATTCGTTCAGCCCCTTGCGTTGTTCCGAGAATCCCGGAGTGATTGTGAGCGATGCTTTGCCGGCAACGAGGTTTCGGATGACGAAGGATCCGTCCTGCGAATAAAACTCCATCGGACCGCCGCAGTGGTAGGAATCGGCCCGGGCAAGCAGAAAATCCACTCTGATGAACTTGACCGGGTTCCCGGCTTCGTCCATGGCCCGGCCGGCAATTTGCGCCTGGCCGAGCGTGAGCGTGATTTCATCGCGATAGCTGCCGATCCAAGCGCTGGCGGTCGTTCCCAGATTGTTGTTGAGACCCGCAGCGAAAATGACAAACGGATACGATGAGGCGAAATAGACTCCCTTCTCCGATGAATAAAAGTGGACCGCTCTACCGCTGGGTGCAATCGCCGTGACTCCCAGACCGGACACCAGGTGCCCGTCAATATCCTGCACCTTGACCTTGAACAGCGGATCGCGCTTGAGACGAATATCCCGGTGAACGTCATTCAGGACGTCCAGAGTCTCGGAGTAGTATTCCAGATTCTCGGCGCGCACCGTCAGGGCGACTTCACGCTGCGGCAACAATTCGACCGAAAAGCGGCCAGCCGCGTCGGTTCTGATCGAGTCGTAGTAGGAACGTTCGGCCATTGAGATGAGAATGTGCGGGCGTTGTTCCCGGTAAGAGGATTTCGCTCGCAGCTCCACCCACGCATCTTCGACGGGCCGGTTCTGGTCATCCAGAACCTTTCCCGTCAACCTCACGGTCTCATAATCTTCCGGGAGGGTGATCTCCAGGAAGGGATTGTGAGATTCCGACAACGTCAGCGGCCCCAATTCGGCGATGGCGTGCGGAGGCCTGAACGCATAGATTTTGTCAATGTTGTGCGCCGGCAATTGCGCTTCAAAAATGCCGTTGTTGCCGCTCCTCGAAATGCACGATTCCCCACCCGCGACAATCGTGATGCAGGCTTCAGGTTGAGCCTTGCCGTCGGCGTTCTTGACTATGCCTCGCAGAAAAACGGACCGGCTCAATCGGATGATCTTCTGAATATTCCCCGACGCCTGTGGGACTGCGATATTCTCCATTTTTTTGTAATACTCGGGGCAGGAGGAACGCAGATAATAATCTCCAGGTTCGGCTTCGAAGAAAATCTTGCCTTCGTCGTTCAGCTCCGCCGTAAGATCCGGCCCATAAAAGGGCTCAATGGTTATGGTCCCGGAAGTTACCGGCCGATTCGTCAGCCCATCAACATAGTCGATCTCGACGAGCGCCTTGCCATAACTGTGTATTTCTACGCCGGCATCTCTTCCCACAACGCGGATCGGGATCATGGGAACGGACGTGGGCACGCCAGAACCGGGCATGGGAACAGGCAGTTTCGACTCACGGGACGTTACTTCGGTAGATTTTGGATTGGATGAGAGCGCTTCCGATCCGCCGCTTTTCGTTGCCGTATTCGGGCATTCAACGTGTGCCCGCCAAAGCCACGCCAGCAGGCCCAGGATTGCGATCGCAGCCAGCAGCCAGATTCTCTCCTTAGCGCCGGGCACCGAACTCATGGCTCAACCTCCATAAAAGGAAGGCCCCGGTACACACCGGACTTTTCCATGCAATTGCATTTATATACGCTGGATCCCATTATGCGGACGAAGTTTTATCGCGGCAGGCGAGTGCGATTTGGGAAGGACAGCAATTTGGTCTCAGATCTGGTGCCGGCGCGCGGATTGATCTGAGGTTTGGTGGCAGAGGTCCGAATCAATCCTGCCGCAGAGCATCAAATGAGACGGTCAGAAGGCGGTTGAGCGCTCTGATCATATCCATGGGCATGCAGGATGCCACATGATGGTGTTGGGCGCCACCAACCAGGCCCACCTGACCCGGGAGCAGGCAATACGGATGCTTTTTTTGCGGAGCACAACTTATCAAACACGGATCATATTGCGTATCACAACCCCCGGCCTTTCCGGGAGTGGAAGCCCCCCTGTTGCGAGCGGGATCTGAGTCGATCACTCCAGCCTCAGTCCGTTCGGAACAGGGAGGCGTCCCCGATTGTCTAGAAGTTCAAGCGAACCACAAACTGCACCAGCCGTCCGCCCGGATCAACCTGCCCGTTGCGGTCGGAGTACGCCGACGACACGCGGCCGCAGGTCTGGCTGCTGCTCGCGCATGTGGTGCCGTAGAAGTTGGTATAGTTGAATGCATTCAGGAATTCGGCGCGCAGCTCGAAATTCTTCGTTTCGGTGAAACGCACCCGCTTCACGAGGCTCAGATCAAAACGCGTGAATATCGGCCCCCGGACGTAGTTGGTGTACGGGGCGCAATCGCCGCTTACGATCTGGATGCAATTCGCCGTACTCGCCGGCGCGACGTATCGGCCGGTCGGCACCCCAAACGAGGTGCTGTAACCCGTCGATGTGGTCGCGCTGGTGTTGAAGGCTGCGATTGTGTTGGTCCGGATGTCATTCGGCACATAATAGATCTGCCGGTTCACATCGTCGAAGTACAGGCCCACGGCGTCCTTCAGGTCGTTCAGTGTCATGCCGACCAGCCTGACATTGCCGAAGTTGAGAAGCTCTCCGGCCTGTAGCCTGCCGGTACCCTGGAACTCCCAACCGCCGATGATCCGGTCGATCACGCCGGTTGTGTTGGCGAAGACTGCCCTGCCCTTACCGAAGGGCAATTCATAAACCCAGTTGAGCTTGAACGCGTGCGGCAGGGTGCCGCCGAGCGACTTAATCCAGGGCTGGCGGAAGGAGCTGCTCGATATTCCCAGGCTCTTCGCGAACGTGTAGTTCGCCTGAACCAGCAGCCCTTTGGACATCCGGCGGCGCAGTTCCACCGTCATGCCGTCGTACTGGTTGAAGCCGCCGTTCCCCAGAATCTGGGCGCTGCTTACCGAGGGATTAACCACGAACAGGTTGGCCGGCAGTCCGGCAGCCAGGGCATTGGCCCGCTGAGCCGCGCTACCGTACAGACTGCCCGCGTAACTGCTCGGATTTGGATTGGTCAGCGCCAGCGTGTTCACATAAGTTGAACTGCTGAAATTGCTGGAGGTGTACTTGGTGGCATCGCCGGCTTGCGAAGACGAATACCCGCTGAAATATGCGAGACTTATGGGCAAGGGCGATGTGTTGGTTCCCGGGCCGTAATATTTGAAGGTATTCCCTTTCCCTGCCGCGATGTTCGCCTGCAAGTTAGCCATTGCCAGCTTGAACTCGTTGAGGAGTCCGTTCTCTACGATGTTGCGCTCGTTCAAGTTGTAAGTGCTGTACGATTGCAGGCTGCGTGTGGCCATGTAGCGCACTTCGATCGCCATGTCTTTGGACAGTTCCCGTTGAATCCCGAATGACCAGGTCATGGTGTAGGGAGTCTTGAGATCAGGATCGAAGGAGCGGACCGAATCGCTCGTTGTGGGCAGGAGCGGGTAATTCGGCTGTGACGGGAAAGGCGGCGGGCCGAGACGGCTCTTGTCGCGGAACAGGACCGGCAGCACATCGGTTCCGGTGTTGCTGACAAGGTTGCCCAGCGACATGTTACGCGAGGCCGTGAGGGTGAGGCCCGGATTGGAGGTGAAGATATTGCTGTACGTGAACATCCCGTAGCGATTGTACGCAACTGAGAATCCGCCGCGCAGCACGGTCTGCCCGCTACCCAACAGCCGCTCGAGCCAGCCGCTGCCTACCTTCGGAGTCCATGCAAAACCGACGCTCGGGGCGAAGGCTTTGTAGTCGATGTTGTAGGCATGATCGCCTTTCTTGTACGGTGTGTATTCCGTTTGTTTTCCGCCGGTGGCGCCGGGCTTGAAGAGACTGTTGAAGCCGGAGGGTCCCCAGACATCCGCAAGCGAGGCCTTCGAAAACACGTCGTTCAGCGGTACGAAGGGAAGCTGCAACTCGTAGCGCAGGCCGAGTGTGACTGTCAAGCCGGGATGCATCCGCCATGAATCCTGCGCGAAAAGCCCTAATTCGCGCTGATGCGAACGTGTGACGTTGGGACCGTTAAAGGCGTACTTGTTGGTGATCTCGTTCAGAACGGCGCTGCCGCCGATGGAATCGACGCGTCCGGTCAGGACGCCGTAGATGTCTCGCGCCGTGCTGATTTGTGTGTTGGATGCACCCTGGAAATTCACCGGGCCATTGACCGAATCAAACAGGATGCGCGCCGGGTCGAAGGTGGTGTCCACTCCGAATCCAATCGAAGGCACAACCGTCTGACTGAAGGTCCACATGCCGGTGTTGCTGAAGGTGCCGCCGAAACTAAAGCTATGCGGGCCCCGCATCCAGTTTATCGTATCTTCGAACAGCACATACGGAGGATCGCGCCGGCTCGGGGAACTGCTCCGGTAGACGTTGGTAATGCCCGCGTCGCTGAGGGCCAATGCGTAGCCGTCCTGGTTCGCCAGTGTTCCGGAAAACATGCTGGCGTCGACCCCTGGGCCAAACAGACCGGAGCCTGCTTGCAGCCCGGTGCGGAATTCGTTCACGAGTCTGGGTGACAGAGTCGACCGCAGTGCTATCGAAGTCGAATGCCTGAGCCCCAGGTATCCGTTAACGCTCGGAAAATCCGGATAGCTCGCATCGCCGCTGTTCAACAGGTCGATCGTGAGATCATAGATCGAGTAGTTCCAACTGCCCTCAAGCCGGTGCTTGCTGGTCAGATTGAAGTCGAAACGGCTGGTGATGAACTTCCGCAGATCGAGGGCCTTGTTGGTGAAACTGAAGTCCATGTACGCCGGGTCCGGCCGCGCGACCACGCTGCCTTTGGAGGTCGACTGGCGGATGTCGGACAGCAGTTTCTGAACGGTTGGATCCATGGTGGATGTCTGGCCCTTGGACGATGCCAGCGACAGCAAGTTCACCAGGCTGACTCCCGAACCTACGGTGTACGGGAAAGTTCCCTGATCGATCAGCGGATTAAAAATCGTCCGCGTCCGCGTGGCTTCGCTCGGAAGCCTGTACTCTTCATAGTTGAGGAAGAAAAACGCCTTGTCCCGGCCATTGAACCCCAACGGCCCGAAGATCGACTTCGGGAGTACGATCGGACCGCCGATCCGCCCGCCGGGCTGGTTGAACAGGATCCGGTCGCGCGGCGCTTTGCACTTATCCCATTCGCTGGCTAACTGCTGCGGCGTGCAGGGAGTGCGTGTACCATCGTACGTAGGCTGGAGGTTGCGGTTGTTGAACCAGTAATTGGAATTCAGCACCGGGTTGCGATGGTACCAGTAGAGGCTGCCATGATAGTCGTTGTTTCCGGAGCGGGTGACGAACTTTATCTGTACCGCCCCTTGCCCGGAGCTATCCGCGCCGGATGCGGCCATGGAAACCGTCACTTCCTCGATGGCATCGAGCCGCGGCTGAATCATGCTGAAGAAAGAGTCGCCCGACTTATTGGAATTGTCCTGGGTGTTAACGCCGTCGATCGTGACATTTACCGCTGCGCCCGGCACACCTGCGACCGTGGAGTTCCGGGCAGCTCCCGTCGTGGTTACGCCCGGCAGAAAGACGAGGAAGTCCATCGCGTTGCGCGTCGCAAGCGGCAGGTTGGCGACCTGCCGGAGAACTAACGTCGTGGTGACGTTGGCCGTTTGCGACTGCACCATCTCGGCGCCTCCCTGAACGACAACCGTTTCGTTGGTGCCGCCGACCTGGAGCGTGACGCGGATCGTCTGCGGAACACCTGCTATGATCTGGATGTCCTTGACGATCGATTGCTTGAAACTGGCCATGGAAACGGTGGCGGTGTACGTTCCCGAACTCAAAGCCGGGATCGAAAACGTCCCGTTTTCGGCCGTGACGGTACTGTACTCCGCGCCGGTTGCGTCGTTTTTGACTTTGACTTCAGCGCCCGGGACAACGCCACCGGACGAGTCGATGACCACTCCTGAGAGCGAGGAAGCCGCGCCGCCCTGGGCATAGCCGGCAACGCTGAGCGCCGACATCAGGAGCAGTGCTAGAAATGACCTTAAGACGATCTCTTTCATTCTTTTTCCCCTGAGATAAATGGGTGATTGTGTTCCTGAGGAGAATCCGTATCTCTCCCTGCCATACCTTTTGTGGTCGCCCAGCGACTGGAAAGGTGCGTTTGTCCAAACAGAGCATTACCCCACGTCCGAGACCGGTCGAAGATGCAGCCTTCCGGCTGCATTTCCTGACGGCACGGCCGGGCATCGTTGATACTACGAAAGTTCCTGGCATTCGCGGGATTTGCCAGGGAAACCCGCTGCTTGCGGAGGCCACTGTTCGGCATCAAGCCTGACGGTCGATAATCTTGCTTTTGTTGAGGCGACCGGCCCTTCTCAGTCTCGAAGCACCACCTTTCCAGGCCTTCGACCGGTTGCATGGGAACAAACTTATTCGATGCGAACAGATTCTAAATTATCTTTAATAATCTTTCAATGGATTTGTCGGAAAATCTCGGTAATACGGACGGATTCTAATTTGAGAAGTGACCGGAATTGGCTGTGGCTAATCCGAAAGCCTGATTCTGGGGGGATTTGCACGGCCGTTCTGCCGAAACGGCCGCCGCAAGAAAGGTCTCCGGAGTCCCGGAGACCTTTCCCGCTGATTCAAACGAGCCTGAAGGAATGCTATTTCGCGTTCTGGATGGGCGCCACGTCGTCGAGGATCCACATGCCGCGGCCGTCGGTGGCGATCACCATTCGGTTGTCGCGCGGGTGAACCTCGAGGCCCCAGACGGCCGCGTTGGGCAGTCCGCTGCCGAGATAGCTCCACGACTTCGCCCCGTCGATCGTGACAAAGACGCCGAAATCGGTTCCGAGATAGAGCACGTCATTCCGCTTGGGATCCTCCCGGATGACGTTGGTAGGGCCGCCCGGGAGATTGGCCGCGATGCTCGTCCAAGTCTTGCCGTAATCCGTGGACTTGTAGACGTAAGGGTTGAAATCGTCATCGTGACGCCCGATCAGCGCGATGTAGACCGTCGCCGGATCGTATTTCGAGGGGGCGATGCACCAGACATGCTTGTAGTACGGCAGCCCGGCCGTGATATCGGTCCAGTGCGCGCCGTCATCCATCGTCACTTGAACGCGCCCGTCGTCGCTACCGGCGTACAGCACTCCCGCCTTGAGAGGGGACTCCGAAAGCGCGGTCAACTTGGCGAAGTAAATCATGTAAGGAAGCTTCCCCTGCTTCGCCTGGTCGAAATTGGTGAGATCCGGACTGATCTGACGCCATGTTTCGCCCTTGTCGGTTGTCTTGAATACAAATTGGTACCCATGGTACAGCGTCGAGGGATTGTGCGGTGAAATCATCGAGGCAGCCAGCCATTGCCCCCAGTTTTCGGGATTCCCGGGCTCTTCAGGTTTGGGCTTTGGATAAATCTCCTTGGACGTCCATCGCCCGTTCACATACTCGCTGCGTTCGATATGGCCGTAATAGCCTGATGCATACTCGATGTTGGGATTGGTCGGATCGACGCAAATCAGTGTGCCTTCGCCACCCGGCGCACCCTCCCATCGAATGGAGGATCCGCCTCTGCCGCCGCGGCCGCCGCGTCCTCCCTGCACTCCCTGGGAAGGTCCGAGGCCCACACCGCGATAGGTCCCCGAATCCTGTACGGAACCATAGGCGTTGAAGGGTGTCGCATTATCCAGGGTAACGTTGTAGAACTGGATTGCCTGGATGCCGGCATGGAAATCGCGCCAAGTCTTGCCGCCGTCGTAGGAGGCATTGGCCCCGCCGTCGTTGACCTCGACAATGTAGTCCGTGTCGCTCGGGTCAATCCACATGCCGTGATGGTCGCTGTGAAGTCCGCTGTAACTTACATTTTGGAACGATTTCCCGCCATCCGTAGACCTCCTCAGACCGACCCCCATCAGGAAAATAATGTCCGGGTTGACCGGATCCACTTTGATCTGGCTGAACACCCAGCCGTAGGTTCCACCAAACCGCTCCATGTTCTGCAGATACTGCTGCTTCTGCGTTGGATCGGACGGTTCGGCCTTTCGCCAGGTTTCACCCAGGTCGTCGGATCGATAGACTTCGGCTCCCATGATTCTTGGGTAGGTCATCGGCCGCCTGTAGGAGTCAAGCGCTCCCGCAGGATACGGTCCGGTAGGTGTGTGGTTGTCCACATACGCATAGACGATATCCGGCTTGGTCAAGCAGAAGTCCAGACCGATGCGGCCAATGACTTTCCAGTCCTGCGGAAGACCGTTAGTCAGCTTCCTCCAGTTCTGGCCGCCGTCCGTGGTCTTGAACAGGCCATCGCCGCTGGGGACTGGATCGCTCCAGCGCTGCCGGATGCGGCGCCACATCGAGGCAATCAAGACGTTGGGATTGCGTGGATCCATGATCAGGTCGATGGCGCCCGTCTGGTCGTCGATGTAGAAGATTTTCCGCCAGGACTTGCCGCCATCGGTCGTTTTGTAGACGCCGCGCTCGGAATTGTAACTCCACTCATGTCCCGAAGCAGCCACATAGACGATGTCGGGATTGGTGGGGTGGATGCGGATCCGGGCGATCGTGTTGGTATCGGTGAGACCCATGTGCTGGAAGGTCTTTCCTCCGTCCGTCGACTTGAAAATGCCGGCGCCGGCAAGCGAACCCCGGAGGATGTTGGCTTCGCCGGTGCCAACCCAGATTGTGTTGGGCTGGGTATCCGGAATGGCGAGTGCGCCGATGGAGAGGGTTGGCATTTCATCAAAAAGAGGCGTCCAGGTGACGCCCGTGTTGACCGTTTTCCACACGCCGCCCGACGCGGTGCCTATGTAGATGGTCTTCTTGTCGCCCTTCGGCACGGCGATGGAGGTGGCCCTGCCGCCGATGTCCAGGGGGCCGGTAAAACGCCAGGCCAGGTTCTTGAACGGCGACTGAGCCTTCATCGCCATGTGCTGCTCGTACCACTTCAAACGTTGCGCGGGATCGGTGTTCTCGATCTTCTTCTGCACCTGCCCCGCAGGGGGCTGAGCCGCGGCGCCCACAAGCAGTGAGGCGGCGACAACGAAGCAGAAGAGATACAAAGCGCGTCTGCTTAATTTCATTGGAATGCCTCCAAAGTTCAAAGCGCGGAGCGCGGGATCATACACAAGAAAACTCGCCTAGGATTTGCGCCCACATACTACCCAAACCTCCGCCGCCAGGCAACATCGATCCCGGACTGCGGCAAATTCCGGCAGCCGCTCTGGGATGGGCAACGGTTTCCGCTTAGCCGACCTTTCATCGGCGGGAATCAGGCTGTGTGCTATCCAACTTCTCCAAACGCGACTTTCGCGGGACTGAGGGCCATAGTTTCCGGTTATGCCGTAAACCAGCACATCGGTGTGCTGCATCCCCCAAACCAGTGATGGCCAGGCATCCTGGAGCAATCCCTTCAACCCGCGGTGGGGGAAAAGAATCTTGTTCCGCGAGGAAACTGGCGGATTTTGGCGTCCATCTGGCGAACGCCACGCACCTGATACTTCCCGGTCATGACGGACAGTACGTCCGGCATCGCTGCCATCGAGATTCCGATAGGTTCGGTGATGCAGGCCGCCGCCTCGATCCTGCAGATTATGCGGCCGTGGGGTCGAAATTTCATGGATCCTTGAACGAGATTGAGTAGACTGCTGTCAACAGCGGCCGTTTCGGTAAAAACTAGGCACTCATTCCCCTGAGGGCTCAAAATGGATATTAAGGCAAAAGCGGCTTTTAGACAGGAAACACCCGGTTCACTCCCGCGCATCCTGGGTTTTTGGGACATCACAGGCATTGTCGTCGGCTGCGTCATCGGGTCCGGAATCTTCATTGTGCCGGCAGCCGTCGCGGCCGGCGTGCAATACCCGCTGCTCATCCTCGCCGTCTGGGCCGTGAGCGGCGTCCTGTGCTTCTTCGGCGCGGTCACCTTTGCAGAGCTTGGCGCCGCCTATCCTCATGCGGGCGGGATGTATGTCTATTTGCGGGAAGCTTACGGCCCTTTGATCGCCTTCCTCTTTGGCTGGACGCTGTTTCTCGTGATCGATTCAGGATCCATAGCTACTCTTGCAGTCGCCTTTTCTTCCAAGTATCTCCCATACTTTTTCCCGGTGACGCCGCTGATGTCCAAGGTGATCGCCTTGTTGTTTGTGGCGTTTCTTGTAACAGTGAACTATGTCGGCACGCGCTGGGGGGCATTGCTGCAGAACTTCCTCACTCTGATAAAGTTCGGCGCCATACTCGCCGTCTGCGCGACCGTACTGATTTTCGCCAAGGGCAACGCGGGCAATTTCGTCACTCCGGCTCCAACCACCTTTTCCTGGGATCTAATAACCAAAATGGGAATCGCCCTGGTAGCCACCTTCTGGGCTTACAAAGGATGGGAAGTGGCCACCTTCAGCGCCGGCGAGATCAAAAATCCTGAGAAAAACCTCCCCGCAGGGCTTCTCATCAGCCTGTCGACTGTGATTTTCCTCTATCTGCTCACCAATCTGGCCTACCTGTATGCCTTTCCCGCCAGCGAGATTGCGAAGTCCGACAGGATAGCCAGCGATGCCATGAGTTTCGCGGTCGGGCCGGTCGGCGCTTCCATTATCGCCTTCACGATATTGTTCTCGATCACTGGAGCGGCGAATTCGAATCTTCTCTGCACCCCGCGTGTTTTTTTCGCCATGGCCTCGGACGGATTATTCTTCAAAAAGATTGCAGCCGTGCATCCTCGCTTCCTGACACCGCATGTCTCCATCGTCGCCATCGGGTTGTGGGCGGTTGGGCTGAGCCTGTCCGGAACTTTTGAGCAGCTTTTCACCTATGTGATTTTCGGACAGTGGATTTTCTTTGGCTTGACCGCAGGGGCAGTGTTCATCCTGCGGAGGAAGAGGCCCGGTCTCCCACGGCCCTACAAGACTTGGGGCTATCCTGTCACGCCGGCCATCTTCATCCTTGCGGCGTTCCTCATCTCGGTCAATTCATTGATCAACCAGTTCTGGAATGCCTTTGCGGGTCTGGCCATCATATTCCTCGGCGTACCGGCCTATATGTACTGGCATAGGAAGAAAAAGGCTGCCCTCCAGGCAACCCGGGCAGACGAAAAATCTCGTCTGGCAGAGAACTGAGGAATCACAAATCATGCGGAGCCTGACAGCGCCGCGGTCCATCTGAATCGGGGTTTCCTGCTCGCCGAGCTGGACCGCAAGGACGAAGCCATCGCTGCGTTGTTCTGAACTCCAAAAAGGCAGCTTGTTCGGACTATCTGCCGGTTTTCATGCCGCACGCAGTTTGGGGAAATATCAGGTTAGCGCTTGGCCCACTTCTCCCAGATCCCCCAGCGCAAAGCCTCGGACAAAGCAAAGCCGTTCTGCTTGAGGGCGAGCATCATCGAGCCACGGTGGTGGGATTCGTGGCTGATGAAATACGCGAGCAGCACCAGCGGCCCGCGGTTGCGGACGAGTTCGCCGTTCTTGATGAGGCGTGTGAACAGCGCTTCGACGCCGCGACTGGAAGCTTCCAATGCTGCTTGCAGCAGCTGCCGCGACGGTTCCGCGCCCTTTTCGAAATCCGGCACGCCCTTCATCAACGCCTTTTCGGCTGCGCGGAAATGAGCCACGCGCACATCTACGATGTGCGCAATCTGGCGCGCCACACTTCGGCCTTTCCCCGGCATACCGTTCTTCAGCAGTGGAATCGCCGCAAGTCCCGCCTCGGGAATTTCATCGAGCATGTAGCGGTTGATCGCGTCATGTGTGCGCCAGGCTTCCAATATTGCGTCCAGCATCGCAGTCCTATTTCAAAATCGTGCAAAAAACATGATCGTTATCAAAGCAGCGCCGTATATCGTGACGGTCACGAGATGGGAAATTCTCCCTGGACGGGCGAAAGATCGGCTGGTTGGACTTGCCCATGCGATCCGCGAGACGGACAGGATGGCTCCAGCGAATATCAACAATGCGAGCCAGCTTATCCATGGGGCAACCGCATCGGCTAACCGCGTTTCAATCCGGATATTTCCCGAGGAGATCGCGGCCGCAGTGGAATAGCCCACGGGATCGCGAAATGCGAGTTCGTAATACGGCAGCCGCGAGGTGATCCTGAACACCGCTTTCACCGAGTGCCCTAAGGCGACGAGCGGAAGGAACATGAGCCCGAACGCCTTGGCGGATTCCAGCAGCGTTGTCTTGTTTAGCCACTTGCCTGCCAAACCGGGGGTCAGAAACAGCAGGGCAGGGACGACAACGAACAGGAACAGGGTTTGGATGAAAGTGGCCGCTTCCCCCGAGAAGCCGAGCCGAGAGTTGATCGCGGCCGGCACGAACTCGAGAACACTCCTGGCCGGAGACCATTCTTCCGCCAGTTCCCAAACGACTAGCCCGGAAACCAAGAACAGTAAGTATAACTCGACGTTCCTGAGCCGCAGGCCGGAGAAAAAGTCGGCCATCGGCTTTCGCACCGACAGCCGGAGGTTGTCTTCCGGGCAGTGCTTTCGGCATTGAGTGCATACCAGGCAATCGCGATTGTCTTTGACGGAGGCGGGAAAGAGGCGGCTGGGACAGCCGGCAGTTGGACCGGGATTCGAGCCGGCTGCGCAATCCCTGCCCCGGCAAGCCTCGCAGATTCTCGCATCACGGACCCGCCACTCCAGGATCGCACAGCAGGCGTACAGACCCAGAATGCGGCCTACGGGACAAAGGTGATCGCAGAACGCCCGCCTTTCGAAAACGAGACCCGCCACGAATGCGGAAGCCAAGAGGAACAGAAAAAACATAGCCATACGTTCCGGATATCGGTTCGCCGAGAACGTGCGGATGAATCCCAGAAGCGCCAGACTGTAGAAAACTGCAATGCCCCAGCCCGAAGTGAAAAACCGGGGCGCCTTCTTCTTCAGGCCGATCCGGCTGACCAGAGAATTGACCAGTTCCATCGGGCATATCTGACACCAGATTCTCCCCAGGACCGAAGCGGTGATTATGACGAGCGGCCACCACAGCGACCACACAATGAGAGCGGCTAAATTCGTATTGCGCAGAGTCCCTGCCATTTTTTCTGAAACATGGGGCACGGCAAGCCCGCCGGCGATCAAGAGTCCGAAGGCGGCCAGGGTGAAGATCCGCGCGGCACGCGGATAGGTCCGCGAAGCGGCCAGCCGGGAGAATATCCGGATTCGCAGAAGATCGATCATGGCTCAGACCTGCACAACGATCAGGGCGATGTCCCGCCATCGGCGCGATCGTATAGCCGATTGCTTTCGGAAGACTAGACAGTAGTCAATCGGCGACCACCGGTCGATCTGGCGCTCGAGAACAAAACCCGCGGCAGTAACCTGGCTGGCCAGAAGGTCGGACGCGATTCCATGATGCAGGAAAAACATCCACCGCGGGGATATAAAATCGACAATAACCAGACGGCCACCGGGGCGGAGGGCAGCATAGAGCGTCCGGTTGATCGCCGCCGCGTCGTCCAGGTGATGGTAGACACGGCGCATGTATATGAAGTCGCAGCAGCTGTCGGGCAGATTGGCGGAGTGCTCGCCCGCCGGTATGACTATGATGTTGGTCAAACCGGCAGCCAATGCCGCACTTTTGATCGCTTGGAGCTTCTTGGCCTCAATTTCAGTTACATAGAGATGGCCGGACGCTCCAAGGTGTTGGGCTGTTCGGACGGCCATACGGCCAAATCCGGCTCCGATCTCGGCGCCGGTCATTCCGGGACGCAGTTCCATCACTGCAGCCAGCCGGTCCACCTCATTTCGAAATCCGGGTCCGCACTGCGACCATAGGATGGCGAAGCCCATGGCCGCCACCAGTAGTACCAGTAGACAAGCCGCAAAAACGAGTAGGCGAGAACGACGAGACATCATAGGCGATCCGTTGGATTCAGCGCGAGGAGACCGGTGCGCTGAAAACGCATCACTTGAACCCAATCCCGCGCTTTTTGAAAGGGCAAGAGACGGCTGATATCATAGCTGATCGACAATCCAATGGCAGCTTATTTCGGAGCTATGGCAAAAGGGGAGAGCGGATTCAAGAACATCAAGCTCGGGAAGAATGTCTACGCCAGCTGAAGCGGCGCGGGCCACCGCAGCCGATCCCAGCCAAACCACATCGGCCGGAGAGACCCGTCAGACCGCAACGGCCCTCGCCGGGCGACGAGCCCTGCAGCAACAGGGCGTAATGACGCAATTGTAAGAGACAGCGCGCCATCGACTCTCACGGCAGGGCCTCCGCACTGACCGGCTTGCATCATTGAAAAAGCGGGACGTCCAACTGGTTTGCCAAGTTTCCACGCTCGCAACCCTGATCGGTATGTTGGTAAACGGGCGGGATGTCCCCGGTTTCCGCTTGCGCTTCCGAATGAGAATATTTATAACTTGCATATCATGGGAATGAAGACAACACCGAAATGCGCAGTTCTGCTGTTGAACTTTGCGATACTCCTGGCCCTGGCGCCTGCGAGAGCGCAGAAGGTTATCCCGGCCGTCTACCCGGCCAAAGGCTTTTCCGTGGGGTGCCAGGCAAATACCTTCAATCGGTTTACCGTCTTTGAGGCGATCGAGAAGACTGCGCAGGCCGGCGGAAGAATCATTGAGTTCTACCCCGATCAGAAGTTGAGCAAAGACGAGCCGGACGTACTGTGGAACCACAATGCATCGGACGAAATCATTGCCAAAGTGAAACACAAACTGGCCCAACACGACATCCTGGCGGTCAGTTATGGTGTTGTGAACATTCCGAAGGACGAACCTCAGGCGCGGCGCGTATTCGAATTTGCCGTAAAGATGGGCCTGCGCACGCTGATCACCGAATCTGTCGATGCGATCGATACCTTCGAAAAACTGGCAAAGGTCTATGATATCGGCATTGCCTATCATCACCACCCACGGCGGCTCAATGATGCGAGCTACAGGCTCTGGGACCCGAGTTACATCGCCGATCTGCTAAAGGGGCGCGACCGGCGGATCGGTGCATGCGTCGACACCGGCAACTGGACGCGTTCGGGTATCCGGCCCGTCGACGGCATAAGAATCCTCAAAGGCCGCATTCTGTGCGTCCATTTGAAAGACATGACTGAGTTCGGCAAGCGCGATGCCCACGAAGTGCCTTTCGGCACGGGCGCATCGGAGATCCGGGCATGCCTCGAGGAGCTGACGGCTCAGGGTTTCGAGGGCGACATTGCCGTGGAATACGAGTTCAACCCGGAAGACAATTTGTCGGAAGTCGTGAAGTGTATCCAGTTTTTGAGGGAATTCGCGGGAGTGCAACAACAAATCAGAGCGGGAGAACGAATCAAATAGTGGCGTGCTCCCGCGCATCGATATGCCTGAAGTCAGCCCTCGTCTGACCGGTCTCCATCCCCGCGGCGGTTCACTTTCCCCGGCCCTGGCCAACGATAGTGCAAGGATTGCCGTTGAGCGCACAGACTTCCCCTGTCACCTGCCTGACGACGTTGTGGACCGCGAGGCACTTCACATTCTCCCAGAACGAATTATTCGGTGCCCAGGTTACCCTGTCTCCCTTTCGATTCCGTGCTCGTCACAGTTGTAACCATTGAAAAAAAGTGTCAATTGGTACAAATTCGTGGCAAGAATTCGTTTTCATTCGTGGTTTGAATTCGTGTCCAATCGTAAGCTGGCAAGAGGTGGTCCCCATGGCAGACGAGAGACGATCGCCCGACAATCTTTCCGGTAGACAGGTTTCGTTTTCTACGCAGGCCGTGTGGGCCGGCGAGCGTGAGTACCTCGTGCAGGGTGCGACTCAAGTGCCCGTGGTTTACAGCGCGGCCTACGGCTATCCCGATGTCGACACCTGGATCGAAGTGGCCACGGGACGCAAGCCGGGTCACATCTACAGCCGCAATACCAATCCCACCGTGCAGGCTTTCGAAAACAAGATTCGCGCGCTCGAGGGCGCTCAGGCGGCAACGAGTTTTGCGACCGGAATGGCCGCGATAAGCAATACGCTGTTCACCCTCCTGTCGCCCGGGGATCGCGTCGTTTCCGTCAAGGACACCTACGGCGGAACCAGCAGAATCTTCCTGGAATTTCTGCCCCGTTTTCAAATCGAGGTGGATTTGTGCGATACGACCGATCACGAACAACTCGAGGCGGCGATTGCACGGGGGTGCCGGGTCGTATATCTGGAATCGCCCACGAATCCGACACTCAAGGTTATGGACATCCCTCGCCTGGCCGAGGCCGGGCACAGGGTCGGCGCGACCGTGGTGGCCGACAACACCTTTGCCACTCCCGTCAACCAGAACCCCCTGTCGCTCGGCGCCGACCTTGTCATCCACAGCGCCACCAAGTTTCTCGGCGGACACGCGGACGCGATGGGCGGCGCCGTGTGCGGGGACGCCAAGCTGGTCGAACGGATATTTCATTTCCGCGAGATCACGGGCGCCACACTTGACCCGATGGCCGCATACCTGTTGATCCGGGGCATGAAGACCCTGCCCCTGCGCGTGCGCCGGCAAAACGAAAGCGCTCTGCGCATCGCGCGCTGGCTCCAGGCTCAGCCTGCCGTCGAAGCCGTTTTCTATCCGGGCCTGGAGACACACGCAAATCACGAAATCGCCAGGCGTCAGATGCGCGGCTTCGGAGGCGTGCTCAGCTTTATGCTGCGCGGCGGTTTCGAGGCAGTGAAGCGCGTCCTGCCGAGACTGCGACTCGCGCATCGCGCCGCGAACCTTGGGGCGGTTGAAACCATCGCCGGGCCGCCCGCAACGACGAGTCATGTGGAATGTTCACCGCAGGAGCGTGAGGCGATGGGCATCCCGGAAGGTCTGATCCGGTATTCGGTGGGAATCGAAGATGTTGAAGATTTGATCCTCGACCTGTCGCAAGCCCTGGAAAGTCGATAGGCCGCGTCTCTGACCCGGCGTCCAGCGATCGCCGTCGCAATCTCAATCAGGCGATTCTGGAGTCCGGCGCGCATTGCGCACAAAGGTGATCTTCTCTTTCCGGATTTCATGAGCCGTTGCCCGCCAGCCGATCGCCAGCCATGCGTTCGCCTGCGCATGAGTCCTATCGTTGGCCCACCACGCCGGGCTCGTGACGGCCGGCTGTGGCAGGGCCTGGCCCAAAACGGCTGCCATTTCACGAAAGCTGAGATCGACCGATCCTGCTTCGGGACCTCGGCTCAAGAGGAGTTGAGCCAGCGGAAGATACCTGCGTGCGTGCAGGATGAGCCCTTCGAGATCGTCCGCACTTACCGGCGTACCGCAGGACGGTGACTCGTAGTTTTCCGCCGGCCCGGCCTGCCAGAAATCGATATGAAGCTGAAACGCGATCGGAGCCTCAGCAAAGGCGGTCGCATCGGCGCACGCATGTTCCGCAAATCGACGCGCCTCATTGTCGCTGCCCACGAACAACAGTTTTATCTCCCGCCCTGCGGCAAAGAGGATCCGGCAGGAGCCGCCGGCCCGCATGGAATGGATGCCGCCGCCCAAAGGCTCGCGCTGGAGGCCTGCGTCGCCCGGATGTGCCATAAAAAGCCGTATTGCCTTCAAAATCTCGCAGTCATGATGATCCGGCAGCTCACAGGCCGAGCGCAGGAAATGGGGAGTGACGACCACTGTTTTAAAGCATTCCGGTTCCATGCGAACTCCATGAAGATGACACCCCATAAGACAAGGAAAGGGACTTGAAGTCAAATGCTGTTTCAT
The DNA here is from genome assembly GCA_020072565.1 of Terriglobia bacterium. Classification (NCBI taxonomy): domain Bacteria; kingdom Pseudomonadati; phylum Acidobacteriota; class Terriglobia; species Terriglobia bacterium. The sequence continues at coordinate 76,291 of JAIQGI010000009.1, read as the reverse complement.
CCCTGCGCTTCATGTGCCGGGACAGAATCACAGTGACGAACCGCATGCTGCGGCAGCCCAAGATAGAAAAGAGGACGGGTGAGTGAAGGAAGACGCGGCAGAAAGCTACGGAGCCGCGCGCGTCAGAAGCCATGAATAAATCGGGGATTGTCCCAAAGCGCCCGAAACGGCAGCTTGTTCGGACTATCCGTTCCTGACGAAGGACGACAGAGGCTGGTTTTTCGTCGAATTGAAATCTGCCGCCCCCGCGGCAGCACCCGCTGCGGCAGCCAATTCCGCGGCCCCTGCGATCGTGGGGCTTTGGAACGCGGTTGCGAAGTCAACCGACGGGGACCTTCAAGTCCAGATGGAGATCAAGCAGGAAGGCGCGACGCTGGCCGGATTTTTCAAGACGCCGGACGGAACAATTCCACTCACCAAGCTGAACTTCACAAACGACAAGCTCTCTTTCGAGATTGTTACTCACGCCCGTTGGTCCTGTAGCAGGCCTGGGCCATTTATGCCGGTCTGAATGGCATATCCTGCCCATGCGCCGGGCCGTACGAGGGTCAGTTTCGGACCATCTAAAAAGGGCTCCTATGCCGATGACGCGCCGTATTGAAGATTGTAAACTGGCATCACTGTTGGTTCTGCTTTCGAGGGACCATGATGGGGAGGAGACGGAAAATGCTGAGCTTTGAAGATAAACCTTACCGGGATGTCATTGAAGATTGGTTCAAGCGTATTGGCTATGCTCCGGTGTTTTATGAGAGTCATACGCCCGTGCGTGTTCCGGGTTCGGTGAAGCGTTTGACAAAGAGGGAACGTGAGCGCGTCGACTCCCTTTCCAAGGAGCGCGGCTACCGGCGATTCCATGCCAGTGGGAGAGTCGTATGAGGGGCATTGCCCAGGTTCTTGATTCGATTTCCGTGTGTGGTCCCTGCCAATAACCCCGATCTGAAGCAGACCGGCCGGTCCGGCTGAATTCTGAGTGGGCGAGTCATCAGCAGTCTTGCAGTTTCTGAGGTTTGGCCAAAACAGCGGCTGGACAACATCGACTATTTCGGAGAAAGAAGCAGACCATTGGCAAATGCGATGATCGAAGGAAGGCGGACACTGCGACTCTATGAGCCAATCTCGCTCGCGGTGCGGGGCGAGCAGGGAAAGGGCGATCGGTTCGAATTCGAGACGGTTGCCAGGGACATCAGCGGAGGCGGGCTCTGCGCCGTTGCGCCAAGGATCTTGAGCACAGGGGACAGGCTTCGTTTCAGCATTCAATTCGCGCGTGCCGGCACCAGGCCTTTCCACGCGCCGACAGTTATCACGCGGGGTGTCGTGATTCGCGTGCAGGAACTTTCTGACGGCACTTACCTGTTTGCCGCTGCATTCACCATGCGTGGGATTATGTAGAGGACCCTGAGGACGCCGAAAGCGCCGCAGCAACGGCCGATGAGCAGGCTACGACATCGGCAACAAACCGCCAAAATATCAGCGTGGAATTTCAGCAAGGCCGTTGCGGTAGGCGAAGATCAGCAACTCGAGCCGGCCCGCCACTTCGAGCTTTGAGTAGATGGACGTCAGGTGGTGATGGACGGTGATTTCGCTGATGAAGAGTCGTTCAGCGATCTGCCGGGCGTTCAATCCCTCTCCGACCAGGCGGATTACTTCTCGCTCGCGCGTGGTGATCGAGGCGATCTTGGCTTCTTTGGGGTCCTGCTTTCTGGTTCGGTTTGCCGGGGAAAAGTCGCCCAAGACGGTGGCGATAGTGGAGCGGTCAACCCATGCTTCGCCGGCGTGAACCCTCTCGATGGCTTTGATCAGGACGTTCGCGGGCTTGTTTTTTGAAACCACGCCGATGGCTCCGAGGCGGATCGCCTTCTTTTGCAGCTCGGGGTCTGCTGAGTCGCTCAGGATCAGGACCCGGGTGGCTTCCGCGGCCGCAAAAATTCTGGGTAGCAGCTCCAGCCCATTCCCTTCATTCACATCCGTCCCGAGCAGCGTAACGTCCGGCTGCTCGCGTTTGACGATTTCGATGCCGTCGCTCTCGCCCGCCGCCTCGCCGACGACCTTGAATCCCTCCCTGGATTGGAGCAGCGAACGGATGCCGGCTCGGAAGAGTTCCAGTTGATTGATAAGCACTATTCGTACTTCCGATGCTGCAGGTTTGACCGCCTGGTTTTTCATGGACCTTCGCCTCAGTGTACATATCGGCGGATGGAGCCCGGCGCTGTCAGACAATTTCAGGTGGGATCGAGCGGACCTCATCGCTTGGGCTTCCTCCCCCGACTGTCTCTTCGATCGTATCAAGGGCGTGAATTCGTTCGGCACTGGCCTTGCTGGTCTTGCGCGGGTGGCGTGGTGCAGAAGCAGGTAGCTCTTCCTCCGGACACACGGGGTTGCGCTGGTCAATGGCCCGATGATGGTCAATGTCCGATAAAGGGGATTCACTGGCTGGTCAAGAACATAGGTGTTCAAAGGGACAATTCATCGACCAGGACAATAGCAAGTTTTGGCTATAGAGAGGCCGGCGCAACAGGCTGTTTTGGGCCACGAAATCGGCAATGGGGGCCGATGTGCGAAGGACATCGCCGGGTTACTATTGGGGCAGAGTTCAGTTGGCTTCCTGTTCGGGAAGGGTCCGATGCTGGCACCATGCTCACGGATGTTTCTCCAGGAACAATCCCGGATAGAGAATGAACTTCAGCGGTCAGTAGATGGGAGCGAAGAAGGCGCATGCCATCAGCATTAGACATTATGGGAGGCAATATGGAGAACGTCCAAAAATCCAGAGCAACTCCGAGAATCCTGAGGAACAATCTGAATTTTGGCGCCAGTGCCAAGACTTTCAAATATGCATTGGGAACCCTCCTCGTGCTCTCATCGATCCTGGGATGGCGAGTGTTAACGCCAACCCCCCAGGTAATTCAGGCTGCAGTTGTTCCTCCGGTTCCTCTCGAAGCAACGGGTGTCTCGCGGCACAGCACTTTGAGCGTCGAGGTATTTCAGAAATTTGTGACCCAGAACAGTCAACGGATGTATCCGCGATTATCCCGGGAGATCGTACAGTCTGCAATCAAGTATTCGGAAAAGTACGATCTGTCTCCAATTCTGGTGCTTGCAGTTGTGGCAACTGAATCGCAGTTCTATCCGTTTGCGATAAGCAAGAAAGATGCAAAGGGGTTGATGCAGATCAATCCGGAGGCGAATCAGCAGTTATTGCTCCAGGAAGGAATCTTCCAGGAGCCCTCGGACATTTTCGATCCAGATCGGAACATTGAAGCCGGGTGCTATCTCCTGCGGAAATTCATCAACGAGTCTCCAGACTTCAATACCGCTTTGGACAAGTACCTCGGGGCGGATTCAATCTCATACAAGGCAGACATTCACGCTGTGATGGGAAGGGTCCTTCTTCTTGGCATCACCGAAGAGCTCAACAAGACAGCGCAGCATAAAATACAACCTATCGTAAAAGTGGAGGCTCCACCCAGAGCGCGTAAATAACCAGTGCCCTGGTAGAAAAATCCCGGCTCCTTCTCCGGCAGCTCGCCCACATTCGGGAGCCGGGATTCGAGACGTTGCGTCCCCAGCACGACGGCCGGCATTCCTGAAGAGTTGCCGATGCAACGCCCCCATGAGGATTCTTGCAGCGATCCATCCGGCTGAGGCGATTCGCAAAATTCTGGATCGCTGCAGGCGCCGGGCTGGCATACGCGTTCGAGCCAATTGCCCTGCTGCACGAACGGATGATGTTGACCGAATGTCTGTCTCTGACGGCATTCGCCGCCTTCGTCCTGGCCGGCATCCTCTATTTGCGGCACCCCAGGGTGTTGGTGCTTTTCCTCCTTGCCGTTCTTTCCACGGTGATTGTTACGCTCAGAATTTCATTTCTCCCAATCCTCTTGGCATCCATGGCAGTGCTTCCCCTTTTCTGCCGATGGACGGGCACCGCTGCCTCGGCGCGACCATGGCAAGTTTATGGACGGCGTGCCCTGCATTTTGGGCTTTCGATCGGAATGACATTGGCCGCACATGCCGGTTACAAGCAATGGTTTCACAGGGTCTCACACGAGCCGGCAGCCTATAACATCGGGGATGGATTCTTCCTTTTCTTGCCCCTGGAAGCTCATCGGCCTGCTATGTCCGGCCAAATGGGAACCGGAGCCGATCGCTTCCTCGTGGCACTACCTGTTACAACCCACTAAGACGTCGATTCCGCGACCACCAGCCGTTCCATGGGTCCTCCGGGAGAATTCCGCAGACGATTTGTCCTGACTCATGCTATTCTCGCCCCAAGATTTCAACAGCATAGCCGGTTACTTTAGCTTTTGACTACACGGAAAAGCCGGAGGTAGAGCATGAAATATCGAATTCTGTTTGCGCTTTTGACTGCAGCGATATGGGCGTTCGGCGCACCGGGGACCATACACCTGCTGCAGAAGCCCGCCATGAACAAGACCCAAATCGTATTCTCTTACGCAGGTGATTTGTGGACCGTGAGCCGCCAGGGCGGCATGGCCACGCGGCTCACCGTCGGATCAGGGCAGGAGAGCGCTGCCCAATTCTCTCCGGACGGGAACAACATCGCGTTCTCGGGCGAGTACGACGGTAACACCGACATTTTCACAGTGCCGGCGACGGGCGGGGTGCCCAAGCGCATCACCTACCATCCGGGCGCCGATTACCTTGAAGGCTGGACACCGGACGGGACGCAGATCCTGTTCCGCTCCAGCCGCGAGAGCTACTCGCGCTACACCCAGCTCTTCACGGTCTCGCCGGAGGGCGGCATGCCTCAAACGCTGCCGTTGCCGATGGCCTATGCAGGATCGTATTCGCCGGACATGAAGCGGATGGTGTATCAACCGCTCGATGGCGGGCAATTCGCTACCGATACCAACAACTTCGTTTCATGGAGACGGTATCGGGGGGGCCGCGCCAGTTACATCTGGATAGTTGATTTCGCGGACCTGAAGACCGAAAAGATCCCGCGCACGGACTCGAACGACTTCAGTCCGATGTGGATAGGCGACAAGGTTTACTTCCTCTCCGACCGCAACGGCCCGGTAACGCTGTTCCGTTATGATCCGCAGAGCAAGAAGGTCGATGAGCTGATCAAGAACACATGGAAGGACATTCAGTACGCCACGGCAGGTCCGGGCGGGATCGTCTACGAGCAGTTCGGACAGATCCACATTTATGACCTCGCCACGCAAAAGGAACACCAGGTACCGATCGAAATGGCGGCGGATCTGACCGAGGTGCGGCCCCATTTTCAGAACGTGGCGCGCGAGATTCGCGATGTCCGGATCTCCGCCACCGGCGTCCGCGCGGTGCTCGAGGCCCACGGTGAGATCCTTACGATCCCGGCGGACAAGGGCGACATCCGCAACCTCACCGACTCGCCGGGGGTGATGGATCGGGCGCCTTCATGGTCGCCGGATGGAATGTCGGTTGCCTACTTCTCCGACGAGTCGGGTGAGTACGCGCTGCACATCAAGCCGCAGACGGGCGAAGGCGAGACGCGCAAGATCGCGCTGGCGGGCCATTCCGCTTACTACTCAAATCCGAAGTGGTCGCCCGACAGCAAGCACATCGCATTCAACGACAACCAACTGCACCTGTGGGATGTCGAGGTTGCATCGGGTAAGGTGGCCACCGTGGATACGGATACCATCAGCGAAGGCGGCATGGATTTCGCATGGTCGGGCGATTCCAAGTGGATCGCGTACGCCAAGTCGCTGCCCAACCGGCATCACGCGATCACGATCTACTCGCTGGAGAGCGGGACGAGCCGGCAGGTGACCGACGGCATGAGCGATGCGCGCCATCCGGCGTTCGACCGTGACGGACAGTACCTCTATTTCACGGCCAGCACGAACTATGGCCCGACACAAAGCGGGCTGGACATGACCAGCGATGAACACGACGTGACCAGCAGCGTCTACCTGATTGTGCTGGCAAACAACGTAGCATCGCCGCTGGCACCCGAGAGCGATGAGGAAAAGGCGGTAGAGCCCGGCGCGGCCCCGGAAGCGGGAACCGGCGCCGGCCGCGGCGGCCGGGGCGGCGGCGCCGCCGCGGCCATCACGCCACCCAGGCCCGTGCGCATCGATTTCGACCGGATCCAGCAGCGCACCATCACGCTTTCCATCCCGGCGCGCTCGTACTCTTCGCTGACCGCCGGGCGGGCCGGGATCTGTTACATCATGGAAGGCGCCGGTCGCGGCGCCGGCGGCGGTGGAGGGTCGACCCTTTCGCGGTACGACTTGAAAGCCCGGCGGATCGAGAAGCTCGCCGACGGAGTCGCCTCGTTCGACCTCTCGGCAAATGGCGATAGGATGCTGCTACGCTTGGGAGGTGGTGGCGGTGGTGGGGGGCGCGGCGGACAAGGCGCCGCTGCAGGCCCGCAGTACGTAATCGTGTCTTCGTCCGCTCCGGTCAGGCCCGGTGAGGGTTCGTTGCGTCTGAGCGATGTGGAAGTCTACGTAGACCCGATCTCCGAGTGGAAGCAGATGTATCACGAAGTGTGGCGCATCGAGCGCAGCTACTTTTACGATCCGAACCTCCACGGCCTGAACGTGGTGGAGGCCGAGAAAGAATACGAGAAGTATCTGGATGCACTGGGCTCGCGCACGGACCTCAACTACATCATCCACGACATGATCAGCGACATTACGGTGGGACATCTGCGCGGCGGCGGCGGCAACATTCCTTCCGCCAGAAGCGTATCCGGCGGCCTGTTGGGCGTGGACTACGAAATCGCCAATGGCCGCTACCGTTTCAAGCGGATCTTCACCGGAGAGAGCTGGAATCCGCAGTTGCAGGCGCCTTTGGCGGCGCCGGGACTGAATGTGAACGTGGGCGATTACCTGCTCTCGGTCAACGGCACAGACCTCACTGCCAAGGACGACGTATCCCGGCTGCTGGAGAACACGGCCGGCAAGCGCGTGATCCTGCGCATCGGCTCGGACGCAACCGGCGCGAATGCGCACGAGATTACCGTGATCCCCACCGCCAGCGAGTCGCAATTGCGCACACAGGCCTGGATCGAAGGCAACCGGCGCAAAGTGGATGAGCTGAGCGGCGGAAAACTGGCGTACGTCTACATGCCCGATACGGGCCAGGGCGGGTTGACCAGTTTCACGCGCTACTACTTCGCGCAGTCGGACAAAGAGGGCGCGATCATCGACGAGCGCTTCAACAGCGGCGGCCAGGTTGCCGATTACGTGATCGACGTGTTGAGCAGGCCGTTGCAAGGGTTCTGGAGCCCGCGCTACGGCGCCATTTATCGCACGCCGGCTGCCGCCATCTTCGGACCGAAGGTGATGATCATCAATGAATTCGCCGGTTCGGGCGGGGACTGCATGCCCTGGATGTTTCACTACAACAAGATCGGCACGCTGGTAGGCAAACGCACCTGGGGAGGATTGGTGGGAGTCGGGTCCTACCCGCCGTTGATGGACGGCGGCAGCGTGACCGCGCCGAGCTTTGGGTTCTTCAATCCGGAAGGTCAGTGGGACGTGGAGAACAAAGGCGTGGCACCCGACGTGGAAGCGGAACTGGATCCGAAGGCGATACACGACGGGCACGACCCGCAACTGGAGCGCGCGGTGGCGATCGCGATCCAACAGATGAAAGATCATCCGGCGCCGGTGCCGCACCGGCCGCCGTATCCGAATTACAACTCATCGAAGGGGCCGGCCAGCATCAAGAAGTAGCGTCGATTTTGGAGGTGGGGCATCATCCGCACCGCCGGCATGTGGATGGTCCCCGCCGCCTGGATGGGGCACGGCAGAGTTCCGTCATGCCGTCATACTTGCTTCAACCTCCATTCTTGCCGGTACGGAACACATGGAGCGGCTCTCCCGCTGTCAGCCTTGTGGCCGGCGTTCACCATATTGTGTGGACGTGCGGATAGAGAAGTTTCTTCTCGTCGCCGGTGATCAGATGCAGACCATGTATGCGTGCGGTCGCGACCAGGAGTCGGTCCACCGGGTCAGCGTGGAACGGCTCCGGCAAGGAGTATGCCTCTTCGACGATGTCGAGATTGATCGGCAAGCACTCCCATCCCGACAGCCCCACATAATGAAGGCAGATACAGCTGTCCAGGCCGACCCAGCGGCGAAAAATCCGAGTGCGGGCCGCAACCAAGTCGACAATGTGACTGTCGAACGAGTGCGGTTCCAACTTTCGTGAAGATGCATCGCCGCCAGGATTGCGTCCAGTGTCTGAATCGCAGAGGTCAGCCCCTCTCATTTGACATCAACTCCTCCTGGAGATAAGATCGTTGCTATCGAATTCGCGACCATGATGCGGTGAGGACATGATCACGCAAAGGCTCCGAGCACCCCTCGAGGGATCGGATCGATCCCTTCACCGGGAGTATATCGTGCCCGCCTGAGATCGCCGCTCTTTCTGGCAGTCGACCTGTCTGGAAAGTTCTCCCAATGAGAGGTTAGATGAGACAATCCGGAATCAAGCTCGAGGACGTCCAGGGCGTCTATTCCGGCCCTGAAGGCCGGCTCTGGGAACTCGTCATGGGGGAACAGATCCATGCCGGGGGCTTCGCCTCGTCGACGGAGCTCGCCCAAAAGGCGGGGATCAAGGCAGGGATGCGCGGCGTTGACCTGTGTTGCGCCCTGGGCGCCGGCTGCCGGTTCCTGGCCAGGAATTTCGAGGCCGTCATGTGCGGCGTGGACGCCACGCCCTACATGATTGAGGAAGCCAGGAAACGGGCGCCCTTTGCCGAATGGGGGATCGAATTCAAACTCGGAGACGTCCAGGCCGTGCCGTACCCGGACGCAGCCTTCGACTTCGTCTGGGGCGAAGACGCCTGGTGTTACGTGGCAGACAAGGACAGGCTCGTCGGTGAAGCGGACCGGCTCCTGAAGAAGGGGGGCGTCGTCGCGTTCACAGATTGGGTCGAGGGGCCGGCCGGGTTGACCGAGGCGGAGGCCCTCCGGTTCAACTCCTTCATGAAGTTCCCGGCTATGGAGTCGATCCCGGGCTATCGGACGCTTTTAGAAAAACACGGGTTCGCAGTGAAGGAGTCCGTGGAGATCCCGTTCGCGAAGTACGTCGACCTCTACCTCGCCATGCTCACCGAGCAGTTGACCTTCGACGCCCTCCGTATCCTGGGCGGGGATATCGCCGTTTTCCAGGGCCTGGGGGTGGAGATGTCCGACATGCAGGCCAATGTCCACGCCGGCAAGATTGCCCGCGGCCGGTTCATCGGAGTCAGGAAATAGGGTTCGCGGCTGGCCCGGCCGCGCGGATCAGGTGCCCCGAGAGACATGACACCCGACTCACAAACGAGCTTGAGGGCCGCGGCCGCCGAGGCGTTGGTCCGCCCGGCCGGCGCCTTCAAGACGACCTGCAGCTGCGTCCCTCGGGAACTCTTCGAAGCCTTCGGACTAAATGCGCCTCGGCTCTTGCCTCCCGGGACGGTCGTGTCCGAATCGAGGGGCGAGGCACGGTCAGGGCCTGGGGCGTGCGCCTGGTGCAAATCCGCGCTGGGCTCGGAAGAAGCCGGAGCGGTTTGGGTAGGGGGCGCGACCTGCGACCAGATGCGGCGGATGATCGAGATCGCCGGCCGGCATTCCGGGGCGGCGGCCATCGTCATTCATATCCCCAAAACGAGGACAGCCGAAGCCGAGGCCCTGTATCTCGGCGAGCTCGAGTGGCTCGCGGGTGAGCTCACCCGGCGCACGGGAAGGGCCCTTGATCCCGCGTCCCTTCTTCGCGCGATTGTCATTCGCGACGGCATCCGAGAGCGGATGCGGAAATTCCGGCCGACGCTCGCCGGGCCCGACTTCGCAGCCCTCGTCCAGCTTGACGCCGGCCTTCCACAGGAGGAAACGCGGGCGATCTTGGACGGCTGGGCTTTCGGTGTGAGCCGGAGCGCCGGAATTCCCATCCTGGTCGCGGGCAGTCCACATACGCCAGCCGACCTTCGCTGGCTCGAACTCCTCGAAGACGCAGGTCTCTCGGTCGTCGCCGACGCGACCTGCACCGGCGACCGGGCGGTCGATTTCACGGCCGTCCTCGACGCCGGCTGCCATCCGCTCGAGATTCTCGCCCGGACATATTTCCGGCGGCCCCCCTGTCCGTTCGTCCGGCCGAATGACGAATTCTACGGATACACGGCTCGGCTCGCTGCGAGCCGGGGGGTTCGGGGGGTGGTCTGGAAGTCGGTCAGAGGGTGCGACATTCACGGCCTCGAGGCGCCGCGAGCCATGCGGATCCTCGGCCTCCCCTTTCTGGCCTTGGATGTGAGCTATGGCGACATCGATTCCGTCCGCATCCGGATGCGGGTGGAAGCCTTCGCGGAGGGGCTGCAATGAGACCTGCCGATCCGCTCCCCGCCAAGGTCGATTTCGAGGCCTGGAACGCCGCGTTCCGCGGAATCACGGCGGAGAGCTGCGAAGCAGAAGCGGCATCGAGCAGCCCGATTGAAACACCAGGCTACCTCAAGACGCCGCGGTGTTTCGTGGAGCTTGAGGGCGATTCCCGGCTGCGAAGCTTGAGCTTCGACAACTCCCGGGCCGCTTATCGGCTCTGGTCATTCCTTCTTTCCGAGAATGACCGCCTCGCCGCTGCGCGCCGGGCGGGAAAGAAAATCGTCGGAGCTATGAAGGACCTCGGGACCGCTCCGGTCATCGCATATTCGGCCCCCGGCGTCGTCGCGTTCTACCCCGACGGAGCATGGTGGATCCCTTGCGTCATGGAGATGAACGAAGGGCTCCTCCGAATCGCAGACGCGGCCGGGTATGGCGAGGAGGTCTGCCCGGTGCGCGCGACCCTGGCCGCCTTTCTCAACAGAGCCCATTTTCCCATCCCGGACCTTCTCGTCGCCGCTGTCGGTGCCACGTGCGATGACATGTCCTGTTTGATGCAGCGCCTGGCCGACCTGGGAAGCCCGATAGTCTGGTGGGAGCTCCCCTACCGAAGAACAGATGAGGCTTCGCCCGATGCGATCCGATTCGTCGCCGGCCAGCTCGATCTCGTCCGCCGGGCCGTCGGCGACCTCGCCGGCCGGCCCATCACGGATGACATGCTTTCGGAGGGAATCCTGAAAGCCAACTGCGCCCGCGGTCTCCTCGCCCGGATCCGCGACTTGAGCTACGGGGTGATCCCGCCGCCGTTTCCCGCCCTGGAGACCCAGATTTGCGAGATGCTCACGATCCATTTCTGTTCGGATCAGGATGAGTGCATCCGGGTCCTCGAGGAGGTGCTTCGGACGGTCGAAAAACGTGTCGCCGCCGGGGACGGCGTCCTTCGGGCCGATTCCTGCCGGGTCGTCTGGGTCAATCCAGTCGCTGACCTCAGGGCGATGAACATGTTCGAGGATATGGGTGGGGCGCTCGCCGGGACCGAGTATCTCCTCCGGCACGCCCTGGTTCCGATCCCTGAAGACCGCCCGCCTCTTGTCGCCCTGGCCGAAACGGCCCTCCGCGATCCTATGATCGGGACGGCCGGATATCGGGCCAGAATCGTGATCGAGGAGGCCCGGAAATACGGCGCCGAAGGCGTCATCGTTTCAGCTATCCCCGGCGCGTCTCATTGCGCGACCGAGGGCCTGATCATTCGACAGGAGGTCCTGAGCGCCCTGGACCTCCCCGTCCTGGAGATCGTCGTTCCGCCCCTCATCGACGCTTCGGTTGGCCAGCTCGCAACCCGCTTCGAGGGCTTTTTCGATATCATCCGCTCGAGGAGACACCGTGCCTGAGCTGATTTTGGGATTGGACCTGGGAAGCCGCGCAGTCAAGGCGGTTCTCTATGATCTGGCCGGGTCGCGCGTCGCGGCCGCATGCGTCCGGGATGGAACGTCCGACAAGACCGCGGATGCCGAGCTCTTGATCCGCGAGGTCATGGAGGCGGCCGGAACCCCTAGGGAAAACCTCCTGCGCATCGTGGCCACAGGCTATGGCCGCGTTCAGCCAGGGCTCGCCCACGAAACGGCTACGGAAATATCCTGTCACGCGGTCGGAGTCGCCGCCGTTCGCCCCGAAGTCAGGACCGTGATCGACATCGGCGGCCAGGACTGCAAGTCCATTCTGCTCGCAGACGACGGGAGCGGCAAGGTCCGCGACTTCGCCTTGAACGATCGCTGCGCCGCGGGTTGCGGCCGGTTCCTCGAAGTCGCCGCGAGAATCTTGGGCTCGGACATCGACGGCCTGTCCGCGTTGGCCCGGCGCGCATCGGCCGAGTCCGAGATCAGCTCGATGTGCGTCGTTTTCGCCGAATCCGAGGTGATTGGGATGATCGCTCGTGGCGTTCCCCGGGAGGAGATTGCCGCAGGGATCGTCCGATCGATCGCCCGGCGGGTGGCAGGGCTGGCCGAACGCGTCGGGGTCCGCGCTCCGGTCGCCTTTACGGGCGGTGTGGCGTTGAACGAGGCGATGGTTGCGGCCCTGGGCCGGGAGCTCCGAGAAAGGCTGATCGTCCCGGCCGATCCCCGGATCACGGGAGCGCTCGGCGCGGCGCTCGTGGGCGCAAGGCGGCTCGGTCATCAGGGGCGGCTGGCCGGGATCGCTGTCGCGCGCGGGATTCCGGAAGCCGAGCCGAAACACGTCACGATCGCGGACTTTCGGGCCGGTGAATCCGCGCCGCGCGAGTGTGGACTGGATTCGGGTCCCGTTCCCCTTCCTCCACGCGGCGCCGGCGCCGGGCCAGGGAGGGATCGCGACAACACAGCGGTTATGGCCAACGCATCCGAAGCGCCGAGCCGAGCCGAATCGCGACACGGCGCGGTACCGAACCAGGGCGCGGGCTGCCACGCGTCTGCGGCCGGCGGCGGGCATATCGATGCGACTCCACGAAGTGCATGCCTGCACACCGTTCCCGCGCTCGCTCGATTCGACCGAACGGTGGCGAATGCCTTGGATTTCGCCCGCGAGGCCAAGGCCGCGGGGAAGAAGATCGTCTCGACCTTCTGCGAATTCACGCCGCGCGAAATCATCATGGCGGCCGGCGCCGTTCCGGTCTGCGCCTGCGGCGGGAGCCACAAAGCCGCCCTCGATGCGGAGCGTGACCTTCCCGCCGGCCTCTGCCCCCTGATCAAGTCGAGCTACGGCTTCGCCCTCGAAAAGGCGAGCCCCTTTTTCGAGATGAGCGACTTGGTCGTGGCCGAGACGACCTGCGACGGGAAGAAAAAGATGTTTGAGCTTCTGGGCGGCTTCAAGCCAATCCATGTCCTTGAGCTTCCCCAGAAGCCGGATGACGTGGGCGCCTATGGCCGCTGGAAGTCCGAAGTCGAGGGCCTTTGCCGCCGGATGGAGGCGCTGACGGGCAACGCGGTGACCGGGGAGCGCCTGGCTGAGGCAATACGGATGATGAACCGGGAAAGGGCGCTCCGCCGGGAGATCGCCAGTCGGGCCGGGAACCCGCTCACAGGGCGGGAAATCCTTGCCGCGAAGAGCCAGATCTCCGGGATTCCGGAGGACCTCGAAGCCTATGAGATGATCATCGCCCAATCCGACTCGGCGGCTTCCCACCCGAAGGATCATCTCCGCATCGCGGCATCCGCTCTGCAGTGGAAAAGGCCGCGGATCCTGATGACCGGTGTTCCGATGCCGCAAGGCGCCGAGAAAGTATTGGAAATCATCGAAGCGGCTGGGGCGACAGTCGTGGCCCAAGAGAATTGCACCGGGTTGAAGCCGATTCTCGAAGACGTCGCCGAGGAGGGTGATCCTGTCGAGGCGATCGCCCGGAAATACCTCCACCTTCCCTGCTCGTGCATGACCCCGAACGCCGGCCGGATGGAATACGTAGACCGCCTGATCGAAGACTTCAAGCCTGGAGGGATCGTCGACCTCGTCTGGCAATCATGCCTCACCTATGACGTGGAATCCGAAGTCCTCAGGCGACACATCGAGAGAAAGCACGGCCTCCCCTTCCTGAAAATCGTCACGGATTATTCGCCTTCCGACGTCCAACAGATCCGGCTCCGGGTAGATGCGTTCCTCAGCTTGGTCGCCGGCAGCGTGTCCTTGCGGTAGCGATGCGTAACCGCCGATTTGATATCTTGCCAGGAATTGTGCGTCGAGCGTGTTAGTCAATTAGTCGCAGCCCGGATTCGATGCCGGCAGCTGAGTCGCGGAAGTCTGGAGTCCAGGGACGCCCGGCTGGAAACAAAAAGTTTATTGACGCCCTAGAATCTCTCGTGTGTCGGCTCTTGTCGCCGAGTCGCGCGGTTGCGACGCCGGCCAGCACCTTGGCTTCGCCGAAATGCAGCCGATGGCCCAGCTTGGCCAGCTGACTGGCGTCCCGCTGATCGCAGCACTCCATCGCCGTCGATTCCCAGCAGAATTGTCTCAGTGGTTGACAGATCAGCCATGGGAACGGCTCTCCGTCCTCCATTGCCAACGCATTTTTCATCGAGCGCTTGAGTTATCGCTCAAACACCACTTCGACCTGAAGGGACACCTTCACGGGTTTACCGTCTTTCATGCCCGGTCTGTATTTCCACTTTCGCACCGCCTGGATTGCCGGTAGGACGATCTTGAGCCGGTCCTCCGGCCAGTCGAGGACGCTTACCGAACCCACGTTGCCGTCTTCATCGACGGTGATCGAGAGGCGGAGCCTCACGGGACTCGGGACATCGGGCGGCGTATCGGCCGGCAACTTTGGTTGAACGACGGTTTCAGGGATGGGGTCTGTCAACCCTGGGCGTCCCGCGGAGTAAACGGTGTAGCCCCCAGTTTCGGGCAAGGTTGCTTCGGTGCCCGAGACGGAAGCGATGTGGAACCCGTCGCTTTGAGGCGCCAGAAGGACATGAGCGGAGGGAAATCTGTTGTCGTCCTCTTCACACCCTGCCTCCGCCAGCAATTGTTCGTGGTCACCTTGGAGCCGCTGACCCAATCGGATTTGCCCCAGGCCGCACGCCCATCCTGACTCCCGGAAACGCTGGTGCCACGCGCGAACGCCGTCCTTTGCCGAGGGATCGGCCAACCTCGAGGCGACGGGCCAGCTCTCGCTGGCCCACTTTTGGATCAGGCGATAAGGGTCAACTGCTGTTTCCCGGACGATTGACGCCCGCCTGGCCGAAACAGCGTACTCGAGGTAGTGAACGCCGCGCCAGCCGGCGAGTTCAAGATCGACCACATTTCCGAGATAGATAAGCCCGAAGCCAGTGGCACGGACCGTGAGGTAATAAGGTTCATCGAGACAGTATCC
The DNA here is from genome assembly GCA_020072565.1 of Terriglobia bacterium. Classification (NCBI taxonomy): domain Bacteria; kingdom Pseudomonadati; phylum Acidobacteriota; class Terriglobia; species Terriglobia bacterium. The sequence continues at coordinate 61,138 of JAIQGI010000009.1, read as the reverse complement.
GAGCGCCCGATTAGCAAGGATGAGCGGCGCTTCGGGTTTCGCGCCGACCCGGAAGACTTTCAATCGGAGCGCCTGCCAGACCGAGACGTCACTTGGGGACACTTCTGCGGTAACCAGGTATGGTTTGGCGCCTGGAATCGGCGGCGCGACCCGATACTTCAACCAACCCTGCGCGCCGCGTATGGTCTTATATCCGTTCGATTCCACGGTCAATGCGTGCTTCCAGGTGCCGCCCTGTCTCTCAAACAGGTAAAGCGACACGTCCAAACCATATGGAATTGAAAGACCGGTCGTTGCGACAAGCCAATCCGGATACTCCTTCGGGCGTCTGAGTTCTATGCTCTCAATTGCCCCGTAACCTCCCTCATCTCCAACAGGCACATCCTCTCTTCCCAGACGCTCGACCACCCTCGCGGCGAGAATATTCGGATCGGTTGCGACCGTTTCCGGCGCCCCTGCGATCTCGACAATCAAATCACGCAAGGCGTGCTTCAGGGCTGTGAGATTTTCGGACACCGCCGGAGGCACATCGACATCATGTCCCGAGATTTCCTCGAAGCGGCGCAAAGCCGACACGATCTCATGGACGGACCGTGCCGCTTGTGCTGAGAGAGAAGCCTCGCCCATGGTGCACGTTGCGATGATGATCATGAGAAGACGGATTCTGATATGTCCCATGGCATTAGATCCTACCCACGCAGCACTTTCGAAGGATTCACAGCGCCATATTATTGCAGCTGCAACGCTTCGGCAACCCGAGCTTGGTCATCTGCGCATACATTACTCTGTGGGATGGGGACTGACGACGCGAAGCTGTTCATCTCAAAAGCGATGAGCATCACGACCGGCTGAAAAATCGGCCTTGCGCTCGGTTTTTGGCCGTTTATTTTGGTTTTAAGGAGGTCCAGCAGCACCAATCGGAGAGAGAGGTCTCGACCACCGAAGTCTTGCCCGTCTCACGGAGCTATAATCTGCACTATTGAATGGGAAAAATCCAGCCACGAAGCGGGAGTGAGTGAGGAGAGTGCCGGCGGAGGCATCATGCGCGCAAACCTGATGAAGACAAAAGCCAATGGGGATGGATCCGGGTTGCGAAGCCGAGTGCGCACGGCCTTGGGCGTCCACGCGCCTCTGCCCGACGACCAGCGCCTTCGTGCAGGCATCCGAGCTTCTCTTTTTCTGGTGGGTGGCGCCATGCCGCCCTTGGCGTGGATCCTGGCTGATTTCCCGGACGCGGTCGAACATGTATACTCGGAGAGGATAAGCCTGCCCATCTCGCGATGCCTCACGCGCGTCTCGAACCTGGTGCCATTCAGCGTCGCCGAAACGGCCGCGATCGGCCTAGCATTGTGGGTGCTGTTCATGGCAACGCGGGGAGCGATTCAGGTTGCACGGAGACGGCGTCACCTGTTCAATGCGGCTGCCTGCGGAGTCCTCTGGTTTGCCGCGGCGACGGGCGTTCTCCTTTTCTCGGCTTATCTAAGCTGGGGATTTAATTTCGCGCGCGCGGATATCATCACGCGCCAGCATTGGTCAGGGTTTGAAATGCAGCCCGGGGCAGACTCTCTCCGCGACGAGCTGACTCTCTACTGCTCTCGCCTCGTGGAACTCGCGAATCGGGAATTTGAAAACGCCATCGGTTCCAGGGATCCGGGAAAACCCAGCACGCCCCCGAATCCCGTCGCTATCATGGACGCCTCCATTGAGGAGGCATATGCGAGGGTCACCGTGAATTTGAAGCTTCATCCTTCCATGGGGGCCAATCGCGGCCGCGCCAAAGCTGTGCTGGCATCCTTCGCCATGAACTCATTGCTGATCGGCGGGGTCTACAGCCCGTGGACCGGGGAAGCAAATTTCAACCGGGAGCTGCCTCCGCACACCCTGCCCCAGGCGATCGCTCATGAAAAAGCTCACCAACGTGGGATTGCCAGCGAAGACGAGGCCAATTTCTTCGGATTCCTGGCCTGCATTCATGCCCGCGATCCCTACGTTCGTTACTCCGGATATCTCTTTGCTCAGCAGCAGCTCCTGGGAGAGTTGAGAAGACTCGCTCCGGATAAAGTCGTTGAATTCACATCACGACGCAACGGCGGCATCCAACGGGACATCGCGTACAACAGGATGTTTGTGGACCGGCATCGCGGGTTCGTCAGCAATGCGAATGCTGTCGCGATCGACACCTACCTGAAAGCAAACCGCGCTCCGGCCGGAATTCGTTCGTATTCCCTGAGCGCCCAGCTGATCATCATTTACGCCCGCGCCGTAGGAAAGGGTGCCTGGTTATAGTGTCCCCGCGTTCAGGAGGGGCAGTATGACCCGGCACGCATTGCCCTAATCATCACCTGTAACATTATTTTCAGGCCCCGTTCACGGCTGTCCCCCCCTATACCGATGTATAATCGAGTGCGTCTCCGGATGCATGCATTAGGGTGCCAGCCCTGGAGCGGGTGGTTTGAGGAGGTTTCCCCGTGGGCTCCGTTGGGTTTGCGAAGCTCCGGAGGCAATTGCGAGTTTCATGGAGCGGCACAGACGGGACCAAAAAATCTTTAGCTTCTTGGCGCTCAAATCCTTGATCCGTCCGCAGAGGCGACGGATCAAACGATGGGATTCAATTTGGACTATCCACGTTGGCGTAAACTCGACAATTGTCGACTCAATGGTGACTCCAATACAGCCAGGCTTGCCATGCCCACACGCTTGAGCCGGCCATTTGCATGGTTAGGCTCTGTATTGCTGTGGATCGTTGCCTCATTTGCGGCCTCGGCGCCTGCAGCACAAAGCCCGGAGGCCACGGTGCCTTCGGGCGCAGCAAAACAGGCCGGCCTTCCCCAACCTGCCGACGGTGCCCGGCTCGTAGATGCGTCGAACGTAGTCCTTCGCTGGGCTCCTGAACCCACTGCCATAAGGCAGCGGATATTTTTCGGCCCGACGGAGGCACCGTTGTTTCGGGAAGAGATGACACGCCTGCAGTACCAGCCCGGCCCGCTGTCGCCCGGCACCACCTATTACTGGCGTGTCGATCAGCTGACTCCCTCCGGCATGGTGGTCGGCCGTACGTGGAGGTTTACGACTGCTGCCGGCGCACAAAAACTCATTGAGCCCGCCGTGCCATGGTCGCAATGCCTGCGTCAATCTGCGGCGTGGTATGCGACGCCGGAAGCCGTGCGCATCGCGGACAACGTTCTGCTGTACCAACGCGGCACCGGCGGCTGGCCCAAAAACATCGATATGGCCGTGCCTCTCACGCCGGCCGGCCGCTCCAGAGTCGCGCTCGACAAGCGCCTGACGGATTCGACCATCGATAATGACGCCACGACCACTCAAATCCGCTTTCTTGCCCGAGTGTCGGAAGCTGCGGACCAGCCTCGATTCCGATCGAGTATCCTCGAAGGCCTGCGCTTCCTGCTGGCGGCCCAGTACGCCAACGGCGGATGGCCCCAGTACTACCCTCTGCGTGATGACTATTCGCGGCAGATCACGTTTAACGACGACGCGGCTGTGAACGTCATGCTGTTGCTCCGCGATGTCGCAAGCGGCCTGCCTCCTTTCGCCTTCGTCGACCCGACGACCCGAAAACGCGCATCCAGCGCCGGGGACCGTGGCGTTCAGCTCATCATCGCGGCACAGATCAAAGTGAACGGCAAGCCGACCGGCTGGTGCGCGCAGCACGACGCGGTGACGCTCGCACCATGCAAGGCGAGGGCCTACGAGCTGCCCTCGATCGCGGGCCGTGAATCGGTAAGCATCGTCCGGCTTCTCATGGGAGTCGACAATCCCGGACCCGAGGTCGTCCTGGCAATTCATAATGCTGTCGAATGGTTCCGTGCAGCGGCAATCAAGGGATTGCGAGTCGACAAAGTGAGCGCCCCCTCGCAGCCTCGCGGGTTCGATTACGTTGTCGTCGCGGATCCCGCGGCGCCTCTTCTCTGGGCCAGGTTTTATGACATCGTCACGAACCGTCCGATGTTTGTGGGACGGGACGGAATCGTCAAGGCCCGGCTGCAAGATATAGAATACGAACGGCGCACCGGCTACACCTATCTCGGACCATTTGCGGCCGACCTGCTCCAAAAGGATTATCCGGCCTGGGAACGGCAGCATACCCGTAAGGTTCCTAACGCCGAACTTGTCACGGGCGATCATGATTTCGAAGCCGTCGAAGGCGAGATCAAAGTCGCGTGGCTGAAGTAACCCACGCCTTCTACTTGTGGAAAATGCTCCTCCCATGCCAATAGTCCATTCGGCAGCTCGGGAACCTGAATCCTCCCGCGCCAGAGATTGCGTTTGCCGACTGTGGCATCATCGACCGCAACCGCGGCGACATATTCGCCGGAGCGTAAATAAACGCCAGCCACGTAGCGGATTTCCTGCCCGCCGGAAAGATCGTCCGGAAGGTCCATGAGGGTAACAGGTTCCTCTTTCAGCCAATGCCCGGCCGCATCCCCGACCGCCACAATGCCTTTCAGTTGGCGCGCCGACGCCCGACCTTCCAGACCCTCGCTCGGGATCGCTGCCGATACCTGAACGAGAGACCTCTGCTGGATTGAGAAGTCCTCCACCAGAACCGAATTAGGTAAACATGCCCGAATTTCCCGACGGACCTTCTTCTACCCCGGGGCGAGGCTCCACGACAATATCAAAAACGAATTTCGCGGAGACGGTTCCGGGATTACGGCGCTCGTTTTGGATTTATTGAAACTTCCTAAAGCTGAGGATTTCGAGCGTGAAACCGGCCAGGTCCTGGGTGTCCATGTAGGCCCACCCTTCTTCGGGATCGTCCAGCTTCATTACCTGCACCGGCTGAAGGCCCTGCCGCTTCCACTTCTCTATTTCTGCATCGAAAGGAAGAGGCACAGGGAAACCCAGATGATGAAGCCCCTCTCCGTGCTGCTCCAGGAATTCCTGGTAACTCGACATGCCGCTTATCGGCTCGACAAGTTCCAGAGTGATCGTGCCGACCCTGGCATATGCGAACTTAAATGTGCAGTCTGTCGACTTGCCCCTGAAGCTGGCCTGGGATTCCGGATAGCTCTTGACGTGCACGTCCCATGGCCCGATGCCGAATTTGTCGGACAGGTTCCTTGCCGTCTTTTCCACATTTCTGACGACGACGCATGCATGCACGATCTCTCGCAGCAGAATCTTGTTGTCCGGGATTGTCCCGGCTTTTTCGTCGATGATTGCCATTCTTATGCTGACCTCCCTACTTCAAGGTCACGTTCAGATACACCGAGTATCGCCCGTACGTTTCATAGAACGGCTTGAAAGCAGCGTCGCCGATTTTGAAACGAAGGGTGCCGGGATCGCCGGTGATCGACTTCCCGATTTCTCCGGCGTCGAGAACCACGGGGCGCCAGTCGATTCGGGGGCCGGACTCTTCGGCCGCCAACAAAACCGGACCGTAGAAGATGCTGGCGACATTGGGCTGATCCACGACCGGATCCAGATAGAAGTGGAACGGCATCCGAAGCTCGATCGTGTCGTTGTCCCGCCAGTTTCTGCGGAGCGTCAGATAGGTGCCCGGCACGGCTTTGACCGACTGCGCGCGGCCGTTGATCTTGACGAAGAAGCCGCGGGTTGCCCAGCGCGGCACGCGGATCTTGATGTCGAACTGGCCGCCGCCCGTGAGAACGATCTGGGTTGTGTCGGCGTAAGGGAAATCGGTGCGCTGCTTCACGACCAGGTTGCGTTCGGTCCAGTTCAGCGTGGACGGAACGAAGAGGTTGACGTAGAGCGTCTTGTTGTCGGCGCCTTTGAAGTAAATGGAGTCCTGGAGTTTGGTGCTGCTTTCGAGCGCGGTGCCATTGCAGCAGCTGAAACCGCCCATGTTGGCGTTGCCGAATTGTTTCTGCGAGCCGGGATTGAGCGGGATATGGTACGTGTTTCCCGCATTGTCCTCGGCGACGGAAGCGAGAATTTGGTTGTACAGCCCCTGCTCGTAGTGGTCCATGTATTTGGCGGCCTGATCGAACATGAAGAGCTGGCGGTCCAGCTTCAAGAGATTGTAAGTGCAACAGGTTTCGCACTGCCCGCCGCTCGCGAATCCGTTCTCAAAAAGAGTGTCGGGCTCGGCGGTGAAGCACTCGGCGTTGTTCGGAATGCGCGCGCCGGCGACGCCGCCGATGCTGTACATGTAACTGTGGACCACGATATTCCAGAAATTGTCGGCGATCCGGTAGTAGGGGAATTCCTGAGTGTCGCGGAAGGTTTCCAGCGCCCCCGTGATCTGAGGGATATGCTGGTTGGCGTGCTTGCCGCGAATCGTATCGACGTTCTTGGCCAGGCCGTGCTCGTGATCGGCGTTGCCGAAGAAGAAGTTGATGTTGTCGAACAGCTTGGCGCACTCGATGAATTGCCGGTCTTTGGTGAGCCGGTAGAGACGCGCCATGACTTCGTTCATGCCGCCGTATTCGCCGGCGATATAGCGGTTCCACATGCTGATGCGCGTCAGGGGCGGGAGGACCTTGAGCCGGGCAAAGACCCAGGAGCCCATATTCTTGGCGATCTCCAGAGCCTTCTGGTTGCCGCCGACTTCGTAGCAGTCGAGCAGGCCGGCGAGGATCTTGTGCAGGGTGTAGTAAGGGGCCCAGATCTGGGTGTCCTGGCCGCCGTATGTGGCGCCTTGCTCGAGCATGATGAATTGATCGGGGGGGTAGGCGCTGATGAATCCCTTACCCCAGTTCCAGTAATCGGTCCGAATGCCTTCGACGCGGAAATTGGAATCATAGCCGGTTCGGCCGGGGCCGGGCGGAACGGCGGTCGGATCGGCATTGAACTTGCCACCTTCCTGCGCGGGCTTGCCTGATTTTTGGGAAAGATCATACAGGGTGTCGATGAGGTAGTTCATCTTCTGGAGGAAATTCGCCCGTAACTCTGCGTCGTAGGTTGTGCCGGCATAAGCCTGGGCGATGGCCGACAGATAGTGGCCGGTGGCGTGGCCGCGCAGCCGGGTCGTCTGGTCGTCCCATCCACGGAGCTGCTTGACGCCTTCGGGCTGCTTCTGGCCGAACGCGTCTCTGAAATTGTACAGGAAGCTGTCGGGATTGGTTGTCGCCAGGGTGCGGATGAACTTGTCGCGGTTCTTGATAAACTGCGTGTCACGACCCTTGGTGTCCTGGTCTAAAACGACCTGGCCGAGAGAAAAGGCTTCGACCTGGCGCGTGGGAACGGGCGCGTCCTTGGAAGCCGGCTTCACGGTCACCGTGGCTTTGGGCTGGAACTGAGTGCCCGGCACTTTGCCAATCACGGTGTAGATTCCCGGCTTGAGAAACTGGCTATTGTCTTTAGGAGCCGGCCAGACTACGCGAACATCGGGGCCCTCGGTCTTGTTGCGGTAGACAGCGGGGATGGCATACGGCAGCCGGGGGAGCTCGCCTGGGACCGTCTCGGCCTTGATATCGGGGACGGCTTCCAATGGGATTGCAGTCGGCAGCACGTTATCCTTCGGGGGCACAATGACCGGGGGCGCCGGTCGGTTTCCGCGGCCTTGAGCGCCACCGGCGCCGGCGGCCTGAGGGCCCGATAAGGCGTTGTTGCGGATCGTCGCCACCTGCTGGTCGCTAAGTGCAATGCGGTAGATGCGGACATCGCGCACCCTGGCGTTGAGAGTGGCATCGGCTTCATTCTGTGAGCGGCCGATGTAAAGGCGGTTCGCATCTCCGGAGGTCTGGTTGAGTACCTGCGCCGCATTCACCGTGACATTCGTTGCCTGGCCAACCCGGGCACCGTCAAGATAGCTGGTCAGAGTACGCCTGACCGGATCGAGTACGACTGCGACGTGAACCCATTGATTTGGGGGAATCGTCACGCCGTTCGTTCCGACCCGCGCCGCAGCGCCGGTACCGACATAAACGCGGAAGCCGGCGTCGGGACCGGTTTCCGTCACAACGGCGGAGAAACTGCTGGAGACGTTCTGGCCGAAATCAAAGAGCCGCTGTCCGGTCAGGGTGGCATTGAGGAAAAGCCAACCCGTGACACTGATCGTGTCTTCACCGTGCAGTGCATCGCTCGGGAGCAGGACGTGGCTGCCATCGCCCGGCAGGTTCAGGACGCGGCCGAACCGATTGTCCTGGACAAAGGTGGCCCCGGACCCGCGCAGCGCCGCGTGCAAGGTGTTCCTGGACGAATCCTCCGCGTTGCCGTTGAATCTATAACGGGCAATGAGAGCGGTTTCGCCGATCCCATCAAGAAACTGGTCGCCTCCTTGGGCCCTCTCGCGCTTTGTAGATGCCGGTGAAACAGTGAAGATCGTCAAGACCAAAATAAAGAAGATCCGCATTCTTGTCATTTTGACTGACCCCGTGATTGATGGAATCGTGAAACACGTGGTTACTCTGCCCAACGGTGCGGCCGGGATCGGGCCTGGAGGCCGCCTCGACGCATCGTCCGTCAAAGTTGGTAACACATGGAGGAGGCAAAAACCAGTTGGAAATGGAAGAGCGCGGGATTTTCGCTGATTCGGGCCATTGACGCTCCCCTCGAGGCCACGACTTTTCCAAGCGGCGGTGAAGATCCGCGCAATCCGCCCGTGACTGTCCAAAATTGGACTGCGCTGCCAATGTAAGACCGAATGAGATCTGGATGGCGCTCCGTCGCATTCTAAGAAAGCCAGGCAACGGTCGACCGATCACCGGACTCACAAAGGATGATATCGTACTCCTGGTGGGGGGAAAGAAGCGCGAGATCAGCTTCTTTTCGGAAGAAACGGCGGCAATCCCCAAAGTCTCGCCGGAGTCTCTCCTGCCGGGCGTGTATTCCAACCAACTGGCTCTGCAGCCCGGGATTCCGAACAGTCTTACCGCTATATTGTTTGACACATTGAATACAAAGTACGCAGATCAAATTTATGCGAAAAGAAACGTCGTCGAATTTCTCGGCCAAGTCCAGCCGCAGGACCGCATCGCAATTTTTACCTTGGGCGCCAATCTCCGTGTTCTTCATGATTTCAGCAACGATTCCAGCTCCCTTGTGCGGGCGATTCAGGATTATAAAGGACGCCTGAACGCGGAGGTCGACGCGTCAAACGTTGAGTCTTATCGGACGGGCAACCCCATCCTCGATGACATTTTCGAAGAGTCCAATCAAGCGGTTGCCCAATTTTACGGCGGGAGGGGCGTTGTCGGGACTCTGGACGCGCTTACCAGTATTGCCGATTACTTCGCCTCGATTCCCGGGCGTAAGAACCTGATTTGGGTTTCGGGCAGTTTTCCATTTAACTATGGGAGCGGTTATGGGACCGTGGCTGCACATTTTGAGGATTTCCTGAAGACATGCCGGACAGTGAGCAACGCAAACGTGGCGATCTATCCCGTGGAGGCCGGGGGTTTGATGGATCCAATCGATATCCTGGAAAGTTTTACCCCCAACAGCTGGAGACGCCGTCCCGAGCAAATTCCTGGCCTTGTTTCAGCCGTCCCCAGCTACTTCGCTGGAACTCTGCAGACTATGCAACTTATCGCGGATCGTACCGGTGGCAAGGCCTTCTACGACACGAACGACATTCGGGAAACACTACTCGTGCCGCAGCGCAACCATCGGGTCCAGTTTCACGGCCCGGCGGGCGGGAATGTAACAGGCGGCGAGGGCGGCAAGCGCTAGAAAAACCGCCACGCCCACAAACGTCGCCAGGTCCGTCGGCTCAATTCCAAAGAGCATGCTGCGCAGAACTCGTGTCAGCGCCACAGCTCCTCCCATGCCGAAGGCAATGCCGGCGACGGCAAGCCGCATCCCTTCTTTCAGAACCATGCAGAGGACGTCCCTCCGCTGCGCACCCAGCGCCATCCGCACGCCTATCTCATGCGTCTTCTGGACGACGGAATAGGAAATCACGCCGTAAACCCCGATGATCGCCAGAAGCAATCCGAGGACGCCGAACGATCCCACGAGCGCGGTATAGAATTTCGGTTCCGCGGCGGAATCAGCGATGATCTGATCCACGGTTTGGATATTCTCAATCGGCGCGTCCTGGGCCACGGACCGAACCACGCGCGCGATCGCAGGAACCAGGGACATGGGATTTGCGGAGGTCCGTGCGATGATTTGGAATTTTTGATTGTATGCCCTTATCGGCTTGTAATACACGGGTCCCACGAGTTCCTTCACGGCGTGGTCCCGGACGTCGTTCACCACGCCGACGATTTCCATCCACGAACGCCGGCCGTCCTTCGCCGCGTCGGCGCTGAATCGTTTCCCCAGCGGATCCCCCGGAATATACTTGCGGGCAAAACTCTCGCTGACAATAGCCACTGGAGAAGTCCTGTCTCTCGGTTCAAAATCGCGCCCCGCCAGAAGGCGGATTCCAAGTGCGGCAAAATAGCCCGGGGTGACGGAACGAACACAGATCTCCTGGTCGGCAGAGAATTGATTACCCTGCAGGCCCTCAACGTATAGTCCGGTTTGGCCTCTAGGGCCAGGTATCAGGATCAATCCTCCATTCAACGGATTGTAGCTGGAGAGCGCAGCTTGCTGAACTCCCGAAAGCGGCCGAATTCCAGCAAGAACATCCTCAGCCACCATCGTATCCTTCGTTGCCAAATCCTCCTCGTTGTCGAACAAACCAGATAAATTTACACGCATGGTAAGGATGTGGCTCTCGCTGATGCCGGTGCTCACGTTCATGAGTTTATAGAAGCTGCGCCCCATCAGCGCGCCGCCCACTACCACAATGACGGCCAGCAGCACTTCCAGCACCACGAGCGCGCTTCGGAGCCGATGCGACGGCCTCATCGAAATTGCGGCAAACGAACCGCCCAAACCACCTTTCAAGGCGGCGCCCGCGCGCCGGGACGATGCCTGCAAGGCCGGTGCCAGGCCGACCAGGACGGCCACTAGAAGCGATATCCCCATCGTGAACCACAGCACGTTGCCGTCAAGCCGGATGAGATCCACCCGCGGAGTGTACGGCGGGGCCAGCATTCGCAGCAGATCAATCCCCCATATGGAAAAGAACAGGCCGACGGCGCCACCCGCCAGCGCGAGCAACAGGCTTTCCGCCAAAAATTGCCGCAGGATGCGCAGCCGGGTCGCGCCGAGCGCCGTGCGAATCGCCAGCTCCCGCTGGCGCGTCCATGACCGGGCCACCAGAAGCGATGTCACGTTCACGCATGCCATCAACAGCACGAATCCCACCGCGCCCAGGATAATCAGCAGCCCGGTTTGCACTTGCGGATTGATTCCGAGGTCAAAATTTTGTGCGAACAAATTCAGCCCTTCCGGCCCGGCGCGCTTTGCCACAACCGCGGAATATGACGCTGCGAAACGGGCGGAAAGCGGTTGCAGCTGGGCATTGACTTGCGCGAGCGTGGCGTCCTTCTTGAGCCGCGCGATGACGAGAGGACCGGCTCTGCGATTCAGCGCGCCTGGCGGTGGAGGGACCTGAGGCAACCACATATCTTCGCCACTGCCGTCATTACTCCCGACCCAATAATACCCCCCAATGCCCGCACCGAATTCTCTCGCCATCACGCCGATGACGGTATAAGGCTTGTGATCCACGGAAATGTCATGCCCGACAATGCCCATATCACCGCCGAACGTGTCCATCCAGAGACCATAGGTCAGAACTGCCACACGGTCATTCCCGGGCTGCGTGTCCTCGGGGAGGATGGGTCTGCCGAGCAAGGGCTTGACTCCCAGCAGGGGGAAGAAAACGCTGGGTACGTAAGCAGCCTCCACCTGCTTTGGCACCTTGCCTCCCGTAAGGAGGCGCATGCCGGTACTGTAGATCATGATACTTTCCAGCGTGGTGCACTGCTGCTGGATCTCGCGCAGTTCCGCGAAGGTAATATAATAGGTTATGACATTCCGCTGAACGGTCACCAGCCGCGAGGAGTCGGCATACGGCAGCGGAACGAGGAGAATTCCATTCACGGCGCTGAAAATGGCGCTGTTGGCGCCGATGCCGAGTGCCAGTGTCAGGACGGCGATGGCTGTAAACCTCGGCGATTTGCGCATCATGCGCCATCCATAACTGAGGTCTTGCCCGAATTCCACGGCCCAGCGAACTGCGCACGTTTCCCGGCACGCTTCTTTCGTCTGCTCCAGGCCGCCCAAGGAGATGAGCGCTTGCCGGCGTGCTTCTTCGTGAGCCATTCCTTGCCGCAGGTTTTGTTCAATCTCCATCTGCAGGTGGAACTCCAGCTCGCCGCCAAGAGCGGCCTCTGATTTCGTCCGACGCTTGAGATGCACGATCCGCCAGAAAAATGCTCGGATTGATGCCAGCATTATTCCCTCCGACTATGAACCTTCGAGCACCCGGTTGATGATCGCCATCATGCGCTCCCAGCTCTCGGTTTCCTCGCGGAGCTGCTTGCGGCCGGCCTTCGTGATCGAATAGAAACGAGCCTTGCGATTTTGATCCGATATCCCCCATTCAGCGGCAATCCAGCCTCGCTGCTCAAGCCGGAGGAGTGCCGGATAAATGGTGCCTTGGCCGAGTTGCAGGGCATTTCCCGAAATCTGTTGAATGCGCCGCGATATGCCCCAGCCATGCATCGGGCCGATCGTTTGCAGCGTTTTCAGGACGAGCAGATCGAGAGTGCCTTGCAACACTTCGGATTTCAGTTGCGTCATGATTTCTCCTGTCGACGGTCGTAAACATACCTTACTCCCACTCATATTCGCCAGTCAACGGGAATGACGCATAAAAAAGCGACCAAGGAGGAGGCGCGGTCCTGCTGGGCGACATCGTCGTTAACTAGCTTAGAGGAAGCGGAGATTGTACCAGCCGGGCCGTACGATCGGAATTCGATAGCAGCCTTGCTCATCGGGACGGACTTGACTGACGGCCTGGGCACAGTTCTTGAGATACTTCATGTCGTCGGCTGAGCCAGGTGGCCCTATGAACAGCGCGGCGCACTTTTCGTCTTTGAGTGACTGGAGAAAGATCATTCCGTCTGCGATCGGCCCCTTCACGTCGGTGAGCGTGCCATAAAGTACCGGAGCCTCGCCGGCTTTCTTGCCGGACGCATCTGCCTTATTCGGTTGGTCTCTCATGAGCAGGTCGGCTTGGGAAAAAAGGTCACGACGCTCGGCAGGATTGTCGGCTCTCCTTGGGGAAAAGACCTGAAAGACGCTGCCCTTGCTGCCATGATCGCGTTGCAGGAAAGCCAGAATTTGGGAATAGCGCCGCTCAAGACCGAATAAACGGTGTCGGTCGGCGTTTTGCCGCATCCAAAACTGCATTTTTGAGGATCAGATATTATAATGACCCTATTCCAAGGACAACAGTCAATATCCATGGGAGTTGCTGATGCGTATCGATCATGCCCGGGCACTTTCGATAGTTGCGTTGTTGATGGCCGCAGGGTGCACTGCATCTTCGACGCAGGAGATGGCCGAGGGTGATCCCGCGACCCAGACCGCTGATACGCCTGCCCAATTGGCGGAATCTCTGCTCCGCGGCGTGTCGGACTCCAGCCGCAAAGTAATTGCGCGCGCCGGATTGACTCCTTCACGTCTGCGCCCGGGCCAGACGGCCACGCTGGTATTGGCGTTGAGGATCGCGCCGGGCTGGCATATCTACGCCCCCGGCGCGGCGCCGGCCTTTGCCCTCCCGACTCGACTGGAAATCGCATTGCCTGCGGGTCTCGAATCAGCGCCTGGCTGGGATTTGCCAAAGCCGCACAAGCCTCTCGACGGTGAAGGGCTCATTTACGAGGACACCCTGTCCATTCAGCGCAGATTGCGGATCACCATGCGGGCGCCTACCGGACCTGGGAGCCTGGTCTGTGTCATCCACTATGTAGTCTGTGACCCGTTCATGTGCCTGCCGCCGGAGACTCAGTCGATGCCGGTAAGGTTCGATATCGTAAGATAACGGCATGCGCGGGAGAGCCGAGAACCGAGAACGGGACGGGGGGATGCAGATCGCCGTTCCACCCTGACTCTAGGCCCGCTCCTGTCGCCCTGGGATCGCGCCGCCAAATCCGTTGCCCTATACAATTATCCCAAGGTATAGTTGCCGCAAGAAACGCCATAGGAAGATTGGTGCCGGACCAACTCGAAAAGATCAGGGCGTTCATCCCGTTTGATTTCGGGTCGCACGTGAATTCAATCGCGCCTCAAGAGACAGCTGAAGGCACCTCTTTCATCGACTGCGCTTCCGGAGAAAAGAAGTACATCATAGCGGGAATGCGTAGGAACCGGGTCGTACCGCAGGTCAAGTACTGCTCCACGACATGCCGGATGACGGGACGCCGGAAACCGTGCTGTTTTTCGCGGCGGTCATCCCAGATGCGCTCGAGCTCGTCAAAGTTGTCCTCGACCAGGGGATACAGGTATGAATGAACGCATCAATTTCGCGCCGTTGCTTCCGCGCACGACGACGCACGGCGTCCGTGCCCTTCATGGTCGTTTTTTGAAGGGTTACTCCTGCCGCAGCGCCGCGATCGGATCCACCTGGATCGCCCGGCGGGCCGGGACCCAGCAGGCAGCGAGCGCTACGGCGGCCAGCACCGACGCGATCACAACGAGCGTCACGGGATCGTTCGGTTGCACCTCGTAGAGCATGCCCCGGAGAAGGCTCGTCAAAGCGTACGAGGCGCCTGCACCAACGGCAACACCGGCAATTGTCAGCAGCAGGCCTCGCAAAAGCACCAGGCGCAGGATGCTGCCTTGCGTCGCCCCTAACGCAATGCGGACACCGATTTCGTGCGTATGCTGCGCAACGAAATAGGAGACCACCCCATAGACTCCGACGGCGACGATCAGCAAGCCGAGGCTCCCAAACAAGCCGAGCAATATCGTATAGAAGCGCTCATTCGTCACCGCCTTCGAAACCAGTTGCTGCATGGTCCGAATTGTGCCGATCGGCTGTTGCGGCAAGGCGGTACGCAGCATGCCGCGGACCATCGGGTCGAGCGCGAGCGGATTCTGTGCCGTGCGGACGACGAAGTTGATCGAGTTGGTTCCGCTGTTCTGCTGCGCCACCGGTTCATAAATCATCGCTCCCGGCGCTTCCGCCAGCGATTGGTCGCGAATGTCCCCGACTATGCCGATGATGCGCCGCGGAGCCGGTTCGGCCCACGAGGGCCCCATCGGTTTGCCGATCCAGAGCAGGGAGCCGATTGGATCGCTGTGGGGCCAGAACTGTCGGGCCAGGGCGCGATTGATCAGGGCGACGGGGTCCGAGCCTCCGCGGTCTGCCGCGGTGAACACTCTGCCGCGTTCGAGCGGGATCCGCATGGCGGCGAAGTAATTCGGGCTCGTGGCTCTGATGGAGGCATCTCCCTTTGCATTCTCCGGGTCCGTCCTGCCCTCGATGCTGAACAGCAGGTCGCCTTGACTTTCAAGAGGAAGCCCATCAATGCAACCAACCTGTTGAACGCCGGGCAACAACGCCAGCCGCTGCTCGAAATTGTCGAAAAAGTTCAGAGATTTTGCCGGAGTATCATACGTTGCGCGCGGCAGAGAGACGTTGAAAATCAACAGGTGATCGGAATCGAAACCCGGTTTTACAAGCACCAATCGACGGAAGCTTTGGAGCAGCAGAGCGGCGCCGACCAGCAACACCAGCGCAAGGCCTACTTCTCCGACGACCAGGGCGGCCCGCAATCGACCTCCAGCCCGGCTCATGCCTGTGCGAGATGATCCCTCCTTGAGTGCAACGTGTGGGTCCGCTTTGGAGACAACAAGGGCCGGAGCCAGGCCGAAAATCAATCCTGTTAACAAACTCAAGACCAGCGCAAAGGCCAGAACATTGACATCCATGCGAATAACGCCGACGCGTGGCAGATCCGTCGGTACGAGCGTGAGGATCAAGTCAAAACAGGCATAGCACGCCCCGACTCCAGCAACAGTCCCGGCCAGCGCCAGGATGACACTTTCCGTCAGGAGCTGCTGCACGATCCGGATCCGCCCGGCGCCCAGCGCCACCCGGATCCCGATCTCGCGGCGACGCCTCGTGGCGCGAGCGAGCAGGAGGTTTGCAACATTCGCGCATGCAATCAGCAACACGAATCCGACCGCACCCAGCAGAAGCAGCGGGGCGGTTCCGGCATGCTGGTTCAGGAATGCGCGCATGGGCGCGAGATGCGCTTTCTCGTTCGGGAAAATCATGCTCGGGAACTGGCCTGCGAGAGCGACCAACGGTGGCGTCAGCGAGGCTTCGGCTTGCGCGGGGGTAACCTCTTTGCGCAGGCGCCCGATACACCAGATTCCATTGCTTGGGTTCCGGCTTGTTTCCGGAGTCTGGTACGGATACCAGATTTGTGTGTCACCCATGTGGGGGAGAGGCAATTCAAAGTCTCTCGACATTACGCCGATCACCGTGACGGACCTCCCGTTCAGGGTAATGGGGCGTTCGAGAATTCCGGGATTGGCGTCGAACCGGCCTCGCCACAATGAATCTGACAGAATTACCGTATTCGCCGCGCCCACGATCCCCTCGTCCTCGCGAAACCCTCGTCCGAGAGCGGGCTGCACACCCAGAGCAGAGAACACACCGGGCGTAACCGCCAGAGTGGGGACCAGGATCGGCTCTCCTCCTTCCG
The DNA here is from genome assembly GCA_020072565.1 of Terriglobia bacterium. Classification (NCBI taxonomy): domain Bacteria; kingdom Pseudomonadati; phylum Acidobacteriota; class Terriglobia; species Terriglobia bacterium. The sequence goes on along the minus strand of JAIQGI010000009.1, from coordinate 44,648 downwards.
TCAAAGCCCTCGAGCCCGTAAAGAGCACCACGCCCATGGAGTCGAATAGATCCTTTTTCTGCTGCCACGCGAGATAGATGGGAAGAGAAATCGAGACACCGCCTATTCGATTGCCAGTCCTCTGGATCAGGTACAGGCGGCTGGGTTCGGGAAATGGAAGAGGGCGCAGGAATACCGCATTCACAATCGAAAAAATGGCGACGTTGGCGCCGATGCCGAGCGCCAGGGTAATAAGCGCAACGCCGGTAAAGCCGGGATCGCCGCGCATCATTCGCAGCGCGTAGGCCACGTCCCGACGGAGCACGGCAAGATGTTCCCGCGGAGCCGTCTTGAACAGGTCCGCAAGGGTCTCTCCCCAGAGTTTCAGCAATCCTGTGAATCCTCTTTTGCGCTCTGCATCCGTGAGTTGATCCTGAAAAACCTCTTCCATTTCACCGCCAAACTCTTCCCGGAATTCGATGGGCAGCAAGCGAAGAAGTTTCCGGAAAAGCCGGCCACGCTGCGAGTGGTGTTCTTGATCCATCTCCGGCACCTCCTGTCAAGCAGGCTTCAATCGCTTAAGCAGGTGTTTGCCCCGTGCGATCGCGATCAGCTTTTCCATACGTTCCGCCTCCGCTGCGGCTACCTGGCGACCCCAGTCGGTCAGTTGGTAGTAGCGTCTGCGGGCATCATCGTCGCCTCGGGCCGGCCGGCGCACGCATTCGATGATCATGCCCTCGCCGAGCAGGCGTTTGATGATCCCGTAGAGCGTCCCGGTGCCCAGTTTGGCTTCGCCCGCGGCCTGCTCGTTGACGTCCTTGAGGATGGCATAGCCATGCTTTTCGCCGCCGGCCAGCGATAGCAGAACCTGGAACATGGCAGCCGTGAGCGGCAGACTGGGTTCGAACCTATCGTCTTGTGGTGTCACGAAAACCTCCATCCCCCGAAGCGAGGGATTATTATATCGCCTCACACTATAGCGTGAGCCGACATAAATATCAAATGGAAATCGCTCTGCATGGTGGTCGCACATTCATGAATAATCCGGGCTAACGGGAGATTCTGCTCGCTGCAGGGGCAAAGTGCCGCGGCTCAGCGCCTCCAGAAATGCCAGCCTGTCTGCGGCGCCTGTGGGCAGGGGTTCAAACAACCTGTTGGCTCCACCGGCGACAACCAGGGCGCGAGTGGCCTTCTCGAGGAAAGGCTCGATTTCGTGCGTCGCGATCACAACCACGGCTCCGGCCGCCAGGAGTCGATCGATCCAGGCGAGAATCTCATCACGGATGGTCCGATCCATCGACTCCAGCGGTTCATCCAGCAGAATCACGCGCGGCGACCCGATCCAGGCAGCTGCCAGAACCGCCCGTCGCCTCTGACCCGACGACAGTTCCCGAATGGAACGGCCGGCGATTCCCCACAGACCAACCTGCTCCAGGACTTCGCGCCCGCGCCGGAGCGGCTCGGAGCGGAGACGGCACACCAGATAAACCACATCCCTGATGGTTGCGTAGGGCGTCAGGTCAGGCTGCTCGGAGACATAGGCAAGTCTGGCACGAGCGGCAACTTCATCCCGCCATAAGTCGTGGCCATCGATCGCAGCAACGCCGTGATCCGGGCGTTCAATCCCGGCGGCGAGTTTGAGCAGCGTACTCTTGCCAGAACCGTTAGGGCCAAGCACCAGGGTCAGGCCGGCTGCCAGATCGAGATCGGCGCCCTTCAAGACAGGCTCGGCATGTCGATAAGAAAAGTGAACATTCTTAAAATGGATCATTACTCGCTCCAGGAGAGCGTGTCACCCAAGGCGGCGTGGTGGAGGTCGCTCCAGCAGGTCACTTTGAGCGCACGCTCGCTTCTTCTGGCCGCGATAAAAGACAACGGAGTGGCGACCAGGCAGACAAGGCTCATCCAAGGAATCAATCCCAGCAGGGCCGCCAGACTGAAACCTTCGATCAGGAAGCGTCTGGCTCCAGCGAGGAGCCCCGGCACAAGCCGAATGTATCCCGACGCGCGCAAAGCGAGGAACGGCAGGACTCCCAGCACACAAGCCGCACCGCCCGGGTAGCGCAGAGCGAGAATGAGAACAGGAGGAAGGGCATGGACACCCAGGAACAGGGCATCGCTCGCAACCCTTTGCGATGAAGACCATGGAAAGGACCTGGCCAGGGGCCAGGCCGGCCGCCGCTCGGCCAGCTTGTTAGCCAGACCGGCCAGCACGAGCACGACCGCCATGGATCCGCCCAGTCTTGCTGCGCCGGCGGCCGGGGAAGCCGGCAGATCGTTGTTTCTGAGGAACAGCGCTGTCGCTGCCAGCGGCAGCAGGGCGACTGCATAAATCGCGGATACCCGCCATCCCAGCGCGCGCCAGGCGATGCGAAAGCTCAAGAACGAATCTATGCTGCGCCACGAACCCCGTCGTCGATCCTCGCGCAGCGGACCGGAGCTCGCTTCTGCTCCGGCGAGCAAAGCAAATGCCAACAGCATCTGACCCCAGTCTCCCCTGATTGAGAGCACGACGGAGAGCAGCGAAATGGGAATGGTGATGTATCTCCGTTTGACCGGCAACGATGCCTGCACTCCCGAGGCCATCACCAGGAGCAGGCGAAGGGCAGGATATTCGACGCTCAAACCCTGCCCGCGTGCCACAAATGCGAGACAGGTCAATGAAACGGCAAGCGGGGTTTGCACTACGGCCAGCGCTGCGGCCATCCCTCTGCGGTTGCCGTCGCTGTCAAAGGCCAGATGCCGGATCCAGCCGTTGAGTCCGTGGGCCAGCCTGGGAGCCGCCAAGGCGGGGAGCAGAAAGGCAAGGATCACTATCGGCGCGAGATCGGAGATCGCAGGACGGCGGGCAAAAACCGAGGTCGCGAGGCCGGCAACGGCCGCGGCGGGATCAATGTCCAGCATAATCCAAGCCAGGATGCATGAAAAAAGGAGCGCAAAGGAGCGGACCGCAATCCGGACCCCGGCTCTGAGATGAAAAATCAAAAGTGCTGGCATGAAGATCCCTCACGTGACGGCCCATGATAGCATGTCCTTGAAGGTGCGATGGCTTGACGCTGCATTTGGATCATTCTGACAAGAGGCCTCAGGCCCCGAACCTTATAGTCATATGGTTCGGTTTCGGCCAGGACGGGAAAAACGGCAGGTGGGCAGCATGCGCTTTTTCAGAGGTATGCGTCACTGCGCCGCGGCGGTTGGCACACCCTGCGTGCTGATGCCTGGCCTGACCCACCCGACACAAATTGGGTTTTGCCGACGACGGCAGCTCCAATGTATCATCAACCGTATGGTTGAACAGTCCAAGTCTTTGCTTGACGGCGTATTTGGCGCGATTGCCGATCCGACGCGGAGAGCGATCCTCCGGCAGCTCGGGCGCAGTCCGGCGCGTGTCACGGATATCGCGAAAAAATTTCCGGTTTCCTTGAATGCCGTTTCAAAGCATTTGATTGTGCTTCAGCAAGCCGGCCTCGTCAGGCGGGAGGTTCGCGGGCGGGATCACGTCTGCAGCCTGAATGCGCAGCCACTGCGGGAAGCGTCGGCCTGGATCGAGGAGACGCGCGCATTCTGGGAAGAGAGGCTCGACGCGCTCGAACGTCACCTCACTGACAAGCGAAGAAGAAGGCAATGAGCGCGGAAGGCGATGCCGACAAAGTTGTCATCCGCAGGCGAATCACGGCGACACGGGAGGAGTTGTTCGACGCGTGGACCGACTCCGAGGGCATGCGTGCGTGGATGTGTCCCGGAAACATCGTTTCCGTCGATGTCCGCATGGATCTGCGGGTCGGCGGATCCTTGCTCATCATCATGCGCGATCCGGACAAAGCCTATGAACACCGGGACGAATTCACGATCATCGACCGGCCCGCGAAGCTGGCCTTCACGTGGATCGCCGAGGCGACGGATTTGCACCCGACGCTCGTTAACAGTGGAGTTCTTCGCAGTCAACGAGTCCGAGAGCGACCTTATCCTGACGCACGAGAAGATTCCAATTTGTCTTATTATCAACCATATGGTTGAATGTAGTCCGCCGGACACCGGTTTGACTTGCCAATCACCGCAAAGAGATTGAGCACCATATAACCATCAAGGCGGCACCCGACAAGGTTTAGAATTCTTCCGATTGCATCGGGGCCTACTTTCGCCCGCGGATTTTCGCAAACGGGATGTCCAGGATCGCGTAGCTCTTCCAGTCTTTGTAGTCGTAATGCCACCATTCCGGTTCGTAGACGACGAAGCCTTGGGCCTCCATCGCAGCGCGCAACAGGTCCCGGAGCCGGCGAGCATCTTCTGTTCCCCCGCGGTAATTGATGTGCGAACGTTCGCTCATTTCGTCGAACGCGCCGGGCATGGCTACTTCCTTGCCGGTTTTGAGATCGAACAGTGTGAGATCGACCGCGCAGCCACGATTGTGTCGCGAGCCTTGCGCCGGATCCGCCACGAACTCCTTTTTATCGGCAGGAGTGGCATCCCAAAAGATCTTCGTGACAGACCAGGGGCGATAGCCGTCAAAGACCAGCAGACCATATCCCTGTTTCCTCAACTCCTTGTTGGCGCGCACCAGCGCCTGCGCGGCCGGTCGCTGCAGGAATGCCCGCGCCTCAGTGTAAACGGAACGGCCCAGAAAATTATTGGCAGTGGCATAGCGGATGTCGAGCCGGATGGTCCGGTCGAGCGTGGTGAGTTCAACCAGGTCCGGCGCGCGAAAGGCCCCGGTCTCCTTAGGCGGACCTTGCGCATAAAGAAGCGCCGGCGTGGCAGCCAGCCATGCCAGCAACGATAGTCTCCGGGCGGCACTCTTGATCGTTTTCAGAAATACGTTGCTGTCCTGGTTTGATAATACCCTCGCATTCCGAAAACTCCCCTCCATGCCGCTTCCGTTTGAGAAAAGTGAAGACCTCGAGACGGTGCTCTGCTGGAAAGCCATGGACACGTGGTTTTTGCGGCCGACCCTCGGAAGATGGAATCGATTCACAAGAACAGTCTCTCATGCGCTTCGGGTGCACCCTAAAACGCATGAAAAGCTCATGTTATCCGGTTGGTGAACGTCGGTATCGGGATCGGCATCGCAATCACTATTGAGGTCGCTATCGGCTTTTGCCGGCTAAGAGTTCCGATTGCGATACCAATTCCGATACCGATTTGTCTATTTTCGAATCAGGCCGCGGTCCTGTCATCCCGCTTCACAACCTGAGATATCCCCGCCGCGCGACTTGCGTTGGCGCACCGGTTAGAGGACACGTGCCCGTCTGGGTTTTTGGGAATGCAATAACATCACGGATGGACTCGCTACCGGCCAGAATGGAGGTGAATCGGTCCAGACCCAAGGCAATGCCGCCGTGCGGCGGCGCGCCCTGGGCAAGAGCTTCAAGGAGGAACCCGAAGCGGGCCGCGATTTCCTCATCGTTAAGTCCCAGGATCCTGAGCATCCTGCCTTGCAGATCCGCCTTGTGGATGCGTATGGAGCCGCCGCCCACCTCCTCCCCATTGAGCACAAGATCGTAAGAGGCGGCCAGGGCAGATTCGAGTTCGCTCCTCTTTTCGCTCTGAAAAACCGAAAGATCCACGGGCGACGTAAATGGATGGTGCACGGCCACGTATCGGCCGCGGCTTGGATCGTATTCCAGCAGAGGAAACCGAACGACCCAGACGAAGCAAAAACGAGACTGCTCCCCGGTCAGGCCTAAGAGATCGGCCGCCAGCAGCCGAATGCGGCCCATGTTCAGGCACAGGGTTTTGGGATCCTTGCCGGCCTGGAACAGGATCAGGTCGCGCTCGCCGTTCCCCATGGCCACGGCAATCGCCTTGCGTTCCTTCTCTGAAAAGAATTTGGCGAGGCTCGAGGAAAAGACTGCGTCCTCGATGCGGCCCCAGGCTGGTGCCTCGGCACCCGCTTCTTCGGCCTGTTCCCGGATCGTCTCAATGTCTTTTCGTGACAGCTGAAACGAGCCAGGGATGGCCAGACCTAGCACCTGACCTCCGGCATCCAGCATTTTCCGAAAGAGGTGGAATTCCGTGTCGGCAAAGATCTCCGTGAGGTTGACGACGGGCAAATCGAAGCGAAGATCGGGCGCGTCGGTGCCGTAACGGTTCATGGCCTCCTGATAGCTGATGACCGGGAATGGCTTCGGATCCAAAGGCCGCCCCACGTCTTCCATCGCCCTGCGGATCATGGTTTCCACGAGACACATCACATCCGATTCATTCACGAAGCTCGCCTCGATGTCCAACTGCGTGAACTCCGGCTGGCGGTTGGCCCTGAGATCCTCGTCGCGAAAACATCGGGCCACCTGGTAGTACCTCTCGATGCCGCCCACCATCAAAATCTGCTTAAAAAGCTGCGGCGACTGCGGAAGCGCGAAGAACGTGCCCGGCTGCAGCCTGGAAGGCACCAGGAAATCGCGAGCCCCTTCGGGTGTGCTCTTGGCCAGGCACGGCGTTTCCACCTCGATGAAGCCTTCAGAATTGAGGAAAGATCGAAAGGAGCTGACGACTCTGTGCCGCAGCCGCAGATTCGCCTGCATGGTGTCTGAGCGAAGGTCCACGGTCCTGTGCTTGAGCCGCAGGTCCTCGGATACCTTGTCCCGTTCCTGCGGTCGAAACGGCAAATTGGCGGCGACCCCGAGCACTTCAAATCCGCCGGCCTCAAGTTCGATATCCTTGGTGTCGAGGCTGGTGGCTTGGGTTCCAGGCGGGCGGAGGCGCAAAGTACCCGAAAACTTCATTACCCATTCCGGACGGATGCGCCGGGCCTCCTCGGCCACTTCAGATGACAGGCGCCCCGGGTCCAGGATCACCTGCAGTTTGCCCGTGGCGTCTCTCAGATGGAAGAACAGAACTCCCCCATGATCTCTGACAGTTTCTACCCAGCCGCAGAGATGCATGGGAGTCCCAGCAAGCTCACGGGTGGCCTGGGCCACCAGATGGCTGCGAAATGCCGTATGTGCAAAAATCAAGATTCCCTCCTTGGGAAGCGTCGTGTTCTGCACTTCTTTCGTACCGCCGCCAGACCGTTTGTCCGGAGTTCCCGGACGACTGTCGAGATTCCATTTGCTGAACAGACCGGAGCAGTGAGTTCAACCTGCTCGCGTATGATCGTCAATCCGAAGCAAACCTGAATCTGTGCCTTGTCCTACGCGCTCCACACTCCGGCAATCGGAGTCTGGCAGTGGCGGCACTTGCCTTTCTCGAGAAAGACCGTCACCGACACAAAGCCGTTTCGTTGCACCACAACCTGGCGGCATCTGGGGCAGTAGGTGCTCTCCGCGGGGTGGCCCGGCACGTTGCCGACGTAAGCAAAGCGAAGTCCCTCAGCATCGGCGATGGCCTTGGCGCGTTCGAGAGTGCTGACGGGCGTCGGCGGCAGGTTCTTCAGCAGGTATTCCGGATGGAAGCGCGAAAAGTGAATGGGGACCTCCTGGCCCAACTCCGCCTTGATCCAGCGGGCAAGTCCCCTGATTTCTTCGTCACTATCATTCAGGGTCGGCAGCACCAGTTGCACAACTTCCAGCCAAATGCCTTGTTTGCGTATGGTCACGAGTGTGTCGAGGACGGGCTTCAGCTCGCCGTTAACCACTTCCCTGTAAAACTTCTCCGAAAACCCCTTCAAGTCCACCTTGATGGCATCGACAGAGTGGCACAGTTGCTTCAAGACCTCCTGCTGAACATACCCTCCGGTCACCATCACGCTCTTGAGACCCGCTCGATGTCCCGCCGCAGCCGTATCGAGCATGTATTCACAAAAAACCACCGGCTCGGTGTAGGTGTATGCGATGACCGGACACTTAAACTGTCCAGCCAGGCCGGCAACCTGATCGGGTGGGAGGTAAGTTGCTTGGATCTGCTCCGGCCTGACCTGCGAAATCTGCCAGTTCTGGCACATCTTGCAGTTGACGTTGCAGCCGGCCGTGGCAATCGAGAACGCCGAGCTTCCGGGGAGAAAATGAAAGAACGGCTTCTTCTCGATGGGATCCACGTTGGACGCCGCAACGCGCGAGTGAACCAGCGTGTAGTACGTGCCGCCGCGATTCTCGCGGACGCCGCAGTAGCCGCGTTCACGGTCGTCGATGACGCATTCACGGGGGCAAAGCCTGCATTTGATTTTTTTGAAGGAGAGCTTTTCGTAAAAGCTCGCTTCCACGACAAACTGGGAATCGTTTCCGGCCAGAGGTGGCACCTCGGAGGAAGAGACCCGATACGCCCCTGCGCAAGCGACGGCCAGACATGGGATGGATGCAGCTTTAAGAAAGTCGCGCCGATTCAGCGCGCTCTCATCTGGATACGGATTTTCAGGATTTGCCATCCTTGGATTTTTCAATCTCATATTTCCAACACCTGAATCCGCGCCGGATCACAAGTTCCCAGGCGGTGCCGCGCGTCGGCTGCGGTAGCGATGTAAGTCGGTTCGCGCTTCAGCCGCTGCAAAGGCTCCAGCCCTTTTTCGGCTCTTTTCTGCTCGATGATCTGCCAGCCGATATGGTCCAGCGCCACTGGATCCGTGCCTACGATCAACCCATTGTAAGGCCAGGTCCACTGGGGCATATAGGAAGGCCCTCCTTCATACTGTGCGGTGATGGCGTCGCAAATGGTCAGCCGGACCTTTTGTCTTATCGGAAGAAGCATATTGACATCAGCCACATAGGGGTCCCCGACATTGAGATGGTATTTGTTCGGGTTGTGGATGGCCCCGAACATGTTCTTGAGTGCCCCGGTGATCCCAGTGATCCCATGATCCTTGAGTATCGGCAGGTTGATCACGGCGTCGCATATGCGCGTAAGCGTTGTCGAAACGAGACTTCCGACATTCCCAAAAATCGTTAGCTCCTGCTCGTAACCGGCCGAGTCGTTGCCGAAGCAGCGAATGGCGCGATTCCCTTCGGCGATTCGATAGCCTGCGCTTTCGAGGTCCGCGTTCAGCCGATCCCAGATCACAATATTGCGGATGCCCGCCTGCTGGAGCCGCTCGCAGATGCCCTCCACCAGCTGCCGGTTCGTCGACATCCCTTTGCCGGCCAGACAATTCACCTTCAACCCGACTACTTCTCCGGGACGCACCAACTGCTTCCACGCTTCGACCGGGCTGCCTCGATCGTAGAAACCCTGCAGGGCCCGATCCAGGATCTTCAGAAGGGAATTCTGGTCCGGACCGGAGCTCATTCCCCGGAGCTGCGGGTCGCGTGCGATTACGATTTTTGATTTCCCATCAGGCGGGGAGCCGCCCGGTCCATGCGGCTTGTCGCTATGGTCTAGCCATCCGGCCGCAAGGGCCGAACCAACCAGCAGGCCCGACTTCAGAAAGACGCGTCTCGGCGTCTTTTCGGTCTTTGTAATCATGATTTGTGATTTCTTCCACCCAAGCTCACTGCCGACATTATAACAACAAATCGGTGTCAGCCTACGTCTTCAATTTCCGGATGTTGTGAGGGGATCCACATGACGATGGACGGATAGTTATGCAGGTGATCGATCATCGCCTTGAGTTCGGCATCCCACTGCCGGTCCGCCTCGGCCAAGGCGTCGGCAGCGACAGTATTGCGATTGAAGTTGCTGCTGGGCATGTCCTGCCAGACGAGCAGACCCAGTTTGTCCGCCCAGTAATAGAGCCGCTCAGGTTCGACTTTGACGTGCTTGCGAAGCATGTTGAAGCCCAGTGCCTTGATCTGCTCCAGATCATAGCGGAGCGCCGCATCGGTGGGCGCGGTGTAGAGCCCGTCCGGCCACCAGCCCTGGTCGATCGGAGTGATTGCATATTCCCACAGGCCGTTGAGGTTCAGCCACGCAGCCCGGGTCATGATGGGACGCGGGTACTCGGGCCAGAGATTGCCGGGATTGACTTCTCTGGCCCAGGTCGTGCGTAGCGTCTGGCCGGCCGGCGTCCACTGTTGGCCGGCGGCACCTGAGGTAACGGTAAGAGACAGGATAAGCAGGGGGATTCGCAGGGTTCTCATGACCGCCTTTCGTCCTTTCGACAGAACTGTTCCAGCTGCAAAGACGGAAAGAACAGCAGCGGACAATCTCCTCGTTGTTCAGGCGGCAGGATATCATAGTGCGGATAGATCTCGAGACTGAGGTTGTAGCGGGAACGGAAGAAGTCGCTGAGGCAGGTGAGAAACCCAAGTGAGTGAAAGTCACAGGGTGCGGAGAACTTGAATATCCGCGAATCCACTACGATTATTCCGGATCTCGAAATTCCGCTCCCCTTCCTGCTCTTCGTGATAGGATTGCCGCCTGAACTGACTGGGCCGGCGTGGGCTGAGAGCCGACCTGTTCCGCCCTCAATTCATCTTCGTTCTGGACGCGGCTCTGGTTTCCCACCGGCGGGCAGAACGGGATATGGGAGACAGGCCGCCGCTCAAACCGTAGGCCAGGCTGAAGAGGAACCGGGGATCTGCCATTGTTGTCAGATCAGGAGGAGGCATTGTCATGCGGACACCCAGGCGCAGACAGACGCAAGATCGCAACACGCTTCCTGCCTCGGCAGACCCGGGGCGCTCGTCGCTGCTGGCATCCATTGTGGAATCCTCGGATGACGCCATCATCGGCAAGACGATGGATGGCGTTATTACAAGTTGGAACCGAGCCGCGCAATTGATGTATGGATATACCGCCGGAGAAATGATCGGCCAAAGCATGGCGATCCTGTCACCGCCGGAGCGGGACGGCGAGATCCAGGAGATCCTCCAGCGTATACGCAACGGCCAGCGTGTCGAGCACTACGAGACGCTTCGAAGGCGCAAAAACGGCGCCCTCGTCCATGTCTCCGTCACCGTTTCCCCCATCCGTGACACTGCCGGCCGGCTCATCGGGGTTTCCTCCATTGCCAGGGACATCTCGGAGCGCAAGCGGATCGAGCAACAGGTGCTCGCCACGTCCCAGTACGCTCGCAGCTTGATCGAGGCGAGTCTCGACCCGCTGGTTACGATCAGCCCGGAAGGCAAGATCACCGACGTCAATGAAGCGACCATCAAGGTCACCGGCACGCCGCGCGAGCAACTGATCGGCGCCGATTTCTCCGACTATTTCACCAAACCCGAAAAGGCCCGTGCCGGGTACCGGCGGGTCTTCTCCCAAGGCGCCGTGACCGACTACCCCCTGACCATCCGTCACCGTGATGGCCGGCTGACGGACGTCCTTTACAACGCCTCGCTCTACCGGGATCTCAGCGGCAAGGTGCTGGGGGTGTTCGCCGCCGCGCGAGACGTGACCCAGCAGCGGCAGGCTTCTCAGTACGCCCGCAGCCTGATTGAAGCCAGTCTGGATCCGCTGGTCACCATCAGCCCTGAAGGCAAGATCACTGACGTCAATGAGGCGACGATCAAGGTCACCGGCATGACCCGTGAGCAGCTCATCGGCGCCGACTTCTCGGACTACTTCACAGAGCCGGAGAAGGCCAGAGAAGGATACCGGCAGGTTTTCGAGAAGGGATTCGTCACCGACTATCCCCTGACCATCCGGCACAAGAACGGCCAGTTGGTGGACGTGTTGTACAACGCCTCCGTCTACCGCGATCCCGGCGGCAATGTCCAGGGTGTATTCGCTGCCGCGCGCGATGTGACCGAATCCAAGCGCATGATGCGTGAGTTCGCGGAGACGAAGAACTTCCTCGATAACATTTTAGAGAGTTCCACCAAATACTCTATCATCGGCAAGGACCTCGACCATCGCATCCTCTCGTGGAACCAGGGTGCACGGCTGAACTACGGGTATACCCAGGAAGAGATCATCGGCAAAGACTCCAGCCTGCTGCACGCGCCCGAGGACATCCGGTCCGGGGCCGTCGACCGACTGCTGGCGGAGGCCTACGAAAAGGGGCTCGCGGAGGCCGAGTTCCAGCGGGTTCGCAAGGACGGCTCCCGTTTCGCGGCCAGCGTGGTGATCACGCGCCGCAACGACGCCTCCGGACGTCCGATCGGCTATCTGCTGATGAGCACGGACATCGCCGAGAAAAAACTGGCCGAGGAGAAGCTGCGCTACGCCTCCCAGTATGCGCGGAGTCTGATCGAGGCGAGCCTCGACCCTTTGGTCACCATTTCCGCCGAAGGAAAGATAACCGACGTCAATGAGGCCACGATCAAGGTCACCGGCATGACCCGCGAGCAACTCATCGGCACGGATTTCTCGAACTACTTCACAGAGCCGGAAAAGGCCAGAGAGGGTTACCTCCAGGTCTTTGAGAAGGGATTTGTGACCGACTATCCCCTGACCATCCGGCACAAGGACGGCCGGCTCCTGGACGTGCTCTACAACGCCTCGGTCTACCGGGATCTGAGGGGCAATGTGCTGGGCGTCTTCGCTGCGGCGCGCGACGTCACCGCCCAGCGGCAAGTGGCGCAGTATGCCCGCAGTTTGATCGAGGCCAGCCTCGACCCGCTGGTCACTATCAGTCCGGAGGGAAAAATCACCGACGTCAATGAAGCGACCATCAAGGTGACGGGCATGGCGCGCGAACTCCTCATCGGCACGGACTTCTCCGACTACTTCACCGAACCGGAAAATGCCCGCCGAGGGTATGAACAGGTCTTCTCGAAAGGATTCGTGACCGACTATCCCCTGACCATCCGCCACAAGGAGGGGCGCCTCACGTACGTGCTTTATAACGCCTCAGTCTATCGGGACGCGCGCGGCAATGTTCTCGGTGTTTTCGCGGCGGCGCGCGATGTGACCGCGCAGATGGAAGCCGAGGCGAAAGTCGCCGAGCAGAGGGCGCGCGAAGAACAACGGGCTCGCGAACTGGAGCGACTGGCGGAACTGGAACGATTCCAGAAACTGACCGTCGGGCGCGAACTCAAGATGATCGAACTGAAGAAGGAGATCGCGGAACTGAAAGCCGAGGTCGATCTCCTCCGCAACCCCAAACCGCCGGAGAGGACCGACCTATGAGTTCCGCTTCCAGGCCGATCCCTCCGGCACTGCCGGAGATCGACGCCGAGGACTTCTCGAAGGCTACTTCCATTGTTCAGGAGGATTTCGCCGAGGAGAAGGCGCGGCTCGAGAGGACTCAGCGCGCTGTCTTCAACATTCTCGAGGATTCGGCCCGGGAAAAGGAGCGGCTGGAAGAGACCCATCGTGCCCTCCTCAACATCCTCGAGGATTCTGCAGAAGAAAAAGCGATGGCCGAGGCGACCCAACGAGCGATGCTGAACCTGCTCGAGGACTTCGACGTCGAGCGGTCCAAGGCGGAGGCGGCCAACCGCGAAATGCGCGCCTCGTTCGAATCCCTCCGGCAGGCCAACGAGGCGACCGAGGCGGCGAATCGCGAGATCGAGGCGTTCAGCTACTCCGTGTCCCACGACCTGCGTGCACCGCTGCGGAGCGTCGCCGGCTTCAGCCAGTTGCTGCTGGCGGACTATTCCGAGAAACTCGATGACGAAGGGCAGGATTACCTGCGACGGATTGCGGCCGCGGCCGGACGCATGGGCGGACTTATCGACGATCTGCTCAAACTGTCACAGTTGTCGCGCGCCTCGATGGAACGCGGCCGCGTGAACCTGAGCGGGATCGCGCAAAAGATCCTCGACCGGCTCCGGCTCACCCAGCCCGAAAGGTCGGTGGAAGCCGTGGTGGCCCCAGGCATCACCGTCTTTGGCGACGAGCGCCTGCTGATGGTTGTGCTCGAAAATCTCCTGGATAATGCCTGGAAATTCACCCGGAACCGTGAGGCGGCCAGAATCGAATTCGGAGCCGAACCAAGCAGCGAGGAAATCGCCTGTTTCATCAGGGACAACGGCGCCGGCCTTGATATGACCTATGCCGGCAAATTGTTCCAGCCCTTTCAGCGCCTGCACAAGTTGGACGAATTTCCCGGGACCGGCATCGGACTTGCCACCGTCAAACGAATCATCGAACGCCACGGTGGCCGGGTCTGGATCGAAGGAGCGACGGGTCATGGGACGACGGCGCACTTTGCCATACCCCGGCCGCCGGAGGAGGAGAAATGAAATCCACATTGATTCTGCTCGTCGAAGACAATCCCGATGATGTGAAACTGACGTTGAAGGCGTTTGAGCGCAGCCGGCTTGCCAATGAAGTGCAGGTCGCCTGGGACGGCGTTGAGGCGATCGATTTTCTGTTCGGCACCGGGAAACACGCCGGTCGGGACCTGAACATCATGCCGGAGGTGATCCTTCTCGATCTGAAGATGCCGAGAATGGACGGGCTGGAGGTTCTGAGGCGCATCCGGTCCAATGAGCGCACCAAGCTGCTGCCTGTGGTCGTCCTGACCTCCTCGCTCGAGGATAAGGATCGCGTTGAGAGCTACCGGCTCGGCACCAACAGTTATGTGCGAAAGCCGGTCGACTTCCACCAGTTCGTCGAAGCCGTACAGCAATTAGGTCTTTACTGGATGGTGCTCAATGAACCAGCCTGACGAGCGCCTCTCTGCCAGGGCTATTCCGCTCCGCCTCCTTATCGTCGAGGATTCGGCCGACGACGCGGTGCTTCTGGTCCAGACTTTGAGGCGGGCCGGCTACGTGATCACCCATCAGCGAGTGGATACGCCGGAGGAGATGCGCACTGCCCTGGAACAGGGGCCGTGGGACCTGGTGCTGGCCGACTATTTCATGCCCCGCTTCAGCGGCTTGGCCGCCTTGGACATCCTCAGGGAAAAGGGCCTCGACCTGCCCTTTATCATCGTGTCGGGACGCATTGGAGAAGATGCGGCCGTCGAAGCCATGAAGGCCGGCGCCCACGACTACGTCATGAAAGATCACCCCAAGCGGCTCATCCCGGCGGTGGAGCGCGAACTGCGCGAGGCGCAAGTTCGCCGTGATCGGAACACGGAACGACGGCGCGCCGAGGAGGCGCTGAAAGCCGAGCGCCGGCGGTTCCATGACGTGTTGGAGTTGTTGCCCGCCGGAGTGATGCTGGTGGCGCCGGATTACAGCGTGCTCTTTGCCAACCGCCTCTTCCGGGAACGTTTCGGAGAATTCAACGGAAAACGCTGCTTCGAATTCCTGGCGCGCCGTGACCGGCCGTGCCGGGTGTGCGAAATGAAACAGGTCCAGAAGGCCTCAACACCTCTGGAGTGGGAGGCGACGGGAGTGGACGGTCGCAACTACCACATCTTTCACTTCCCCTTCACCGACTCGGATGGCGCCACGCTCACACTGGCGATGGGCATCGATATCACCGAACGTGAGCGTGCTGAAGCGGAACTCCGCCGCTACCGTGAGCACCTGGAGGAACTGGTCAGGCAACGCACGGAGGAGATCGAAGCCAGAAATGCCCGTCTTGCCGCAGAGATCGCGGAACGCAAGCAAGCCGAAGAGGCCCTCCGCGACCGCGAGAATCAGCTCCGCGCGTTAAACGAGACCTTGGAGCACCGTGTCACTGAGCGTACCGCGGAGGTGCAGGATCAAGCCGAAAAGCTGCGCGCCCTGGCAGCCGATCTCAGCCGTGTCGAACAGCAGGAGCGGAAACGGCTTGCGAAGGTCCTTCACGACCATATTCAGCAGTTGCTGGTGGCGGCCCAGATGCACCTAGGGGCTCTCAAGCTGGAGGCTACCCCAGGTGGGCGGGGGGCTCCTCTCACGCAGGCGATCGAGTCGATCCTCGCGGAAGCCATTGAAGCCTCCCGATCGCTGGCAGTCGAGCTGAGCCCGCCGGTGCTTCACGAGGTGGGTTTGATCGCCGGCCTCGAGTGGCTTGCAGACCATGTGCGGGAGCAGAGCCACTTCCGGGTCGAGGTGGAATCTGACAATGGCACCGAACCGGCCGAAGAGGAGGTCCGCCTGCTGCTGTTTGAGTGCGTGCGAGAATTGCTGCTCAACGCAATCAAGCATTCCGGCCAGTCGCAAGCCGCGGTGACCGTCGAGCACACGCCAGATAAGAGAATCAAGATCACCGTGGCCGACGCCGGCAAAGGCTTTGACCCGTCCCTGCTCAAGGCGCGCAGCAAAAAGACCCCCACCTTTGGCCTCTTCAGCATTCAGCAACGGCTCACTCATCTGGGTGGCTCGGTGCAGATCGAAACTGCGCCGGGGCACGGCGTCCGGGTTACCCTCCTGGCCCCACTCGGCAAGCACAAGGGCACTCAATAAAAGGGAGGTAAGCCCACGTTTGACCGTGTCACGCACGGGCTTGGTCTGATGAAAGAGCATAGTTTCGAGTTCAATAAGTGTTGTGGGCAGAATTCCTGATCACTCCTCCATCTCGTCACGCGAGACCCTGCCACACATGAAGACGGCCATCTCCATGATGTCTTGGCGGCTTGGCGTCCTGGTATCAGCTCTTTGAGCCGCCAGGACGCCAAGACACGAAGACGCCAAGGCCTGCTTGCGAAATGGGTCTTGCTGATAGTTCGCACGTCCTTTGCCTCCCTGCGGCTTGCTTTTCCCAAGGGATTCGCAATAGAGTGGTGCCACGAAATTCAGGATGGGTTGGAGGCTCCAGGCGCCGCCAGACATTTGGAAACGCGGCCCACTCCACGACCTGCAAATAATCCTGGAGGATCATGGCAGCTATCAGATACAGTCGAATCGATCGCAGGACGTTCCTTGGCGCCGCGGTTGCCGGGACAGCAGGCCTGGCTGCAAGTGCAGTGCTTCCCGAGTCTGCCCACGCCAGAGCTGCCGGCAGACGACGGCCCAACATCCTCTTCGTCCTCAGCGATCAGCAGCGATGGGACACCGTCGACTGCTACGGCGCGCCGCTGTTTCCCGGGCTGACTCCCAACCTGGATCAGATGGCACAAAGAGGCGTGCGCCTTCAGCGCGCATTCACGCCGCAGCCGCTGTGCGGACCCGCTCGGTCGATACTACAAACGGGGCGCTGGGCCTCGGAGACAGGCTGCATCCGTAATGACATTCCCCTGGACCCGAACGAAAAGACGCTCGCCCACTGGCTGGGCGACGCGGGCTACCAAACCGCTTACATCGGCAAATGGCACCTGGGCCCGCCGAGCAACGACACGGGGGACGGCAAAGCGAATGCCGTCCCACCCCAGTATCAGGGAGGCTACCAGTACTGGCTCGCATCCAACATTCTGGAGACTTCCTCGCACGCCTATGACGGGTGCATGTTCGACGGCAAGATGCAGCGTGTGGACTTCCCGCCCGGCCGGTACCGCGTTGACTGCCTCACCGATTACGCGATCGAATATCTGCGCACGCGCGGCCGCAGCCAGCCCTTCTTCCTGTTCCTCTCCTATCTCGAGCCGCACCACCAGAACGACCACAAACACTTTGAGGGGCCTCGCGGTTCGCGAGAGCAATTCAAAAACTACCGCGTGCCAGCGGACTTGCTGAACGGCCCCATGCCAGGCGACTGGCGTGAGGAGTTGCCCGATTATCTCGGATGCTGTAACAGCCTGGACTCCAACCTGGGCCGCCTCCTCGACCAATTGAAGCTCATGGGCGTCGCTGACGATACCTTGACTGTCTATACCAGCGATCACGCCTGCCACTTTCGCACTCACGAGGGGGAGTACAAGCGCTCCTGCCATGACAATTCGATCCGCATTCCTCTGATCGTCTCCGGTCCCAACTTCACGGGCGGCAAAACGATTAACGAGCTTGTGAGCCTGATCGACCTGCCGCCGACGATCCTGTCGGCTGCCGGCCTCACAGCCCCGCCAACGATGCGCGGCCGCGCCTTGCAGGACTTGGCGGCCGGTACCACCCACGATTGGCAGCAGGAAGTGTTCGTTCAGATCAGCGGAGCTGGAGTGGGACGGGCGATCCGGACGGCGAACTGGACTTTTGCGGTTGAGCTGCAGAACAGCAATCACAGCCAGGAAGTCCGCGATGTGTATGTGGAAAAGTATCTCTTCGATGTCAAATCGGACGCCGCCCAGCACCATAATCTGGTCTTCGACGCCCGCTATGACAAGGTCAGAACCGACTTGTGCGCCGTGCTGAGGCGCCGGATGGTGTTGGCGGGAGAAAAAGAACCGGAGATCCGCCCCGCTAAGAACGTTTGATATGATGGCTCTGTTTGTCGCAGCCGGCCGGCTGGACGGCACCCGATCCCGATTGGACCGCCAACGAGTGCAGCCAATGTCTACTTCCGATTACGACCGCAGACAGTTCCTGGAAATGATGGGCGCCGCCGCGGCTGCCGGGTTACTTCAGGCGCACACGGCGGGCTCGGCACAACCCAACATCCTGTACATCATGGCGGACGACCATGCCTCGCATGCCATTTCCGCTTATGGCAGCATCATCAACAGGACGCCGAACATCGATCGCATCGCCGGTGGCGGCATGCGGATGACCAACTGCTTTTGCACCAATTCCATCTGCACCCCGAGCCGCGGCGCCATCCTCACCGGGCAATACAGCCACCGGAACGGGATATACACGCTCAACGATCAGGTCGACCCAAAACGCGACAACGTGGCCAAGGAGCTGCAAACAGCCGGTTACCAGACGGGGATGATCGGCAAGTGGCACCTGGGCACCGACCCGGCGGGATTCGACTACTGGAACATCCTGCCCGGCCAGGGCGTGTATTACGATCCTGATTTCATCGCCAAGGACGGCAGAAAGAAGTACAGCGGATACTGTACCGACATCATCGGCGACCTCAGCCTGGAGTTCCTTAAGCAACGTGACAAAAAGAGACCCTTTTTCCTGATGTCGCATCATAAGGCGCCGCACCGCCCGTGGCAGCCAGGTCCGAAGTATGCTCATTTATTCGACGGCCAGACTATCCCCGAACCGGATAATCTGTACGATCACTACGAGGGAAAGCCGAAAAGCGTGGGCGCCGTGACCATGAAGGTCGGCGAGGACATGGACATCAAGACCGACCTGAAAACAGAAAAGCCGGCCGGCCTTGCCGGGGATGCGCTGCGCAAGTGGGCCTATCAGCTCTATATCAAAGATTACCTGCGCTGCATTCGGAGCGTGGATGACAATGTAGGGAGACTGCTCGATTATCTCGATAGCGAGGGTCTGGCAAAAAACACGATCGTCATCTATACCTCCGACCAGGGTTTTTTCCTCGGAGACCATGGATGGTTCGACAAAAGGCTGATGTACGAGGAATCGCTGCGCATGCCGTTCCTGGTGCGTTTCCCTGGCATCATCCGGCCCGGCTCGGTGAGCGATGCTATGGTTCTCAACATTGATTTCGCCGAGACGTTTCTCGACTACGCAGGTCTCAAACCGCCGCCCGAAATGCAGGGACGCAGCTTCCGCACCATCCTCGAAGGACACAGGCCGAGAAACTGGCGCACTTCGATGTACTATCGTTACTGGATGCACAATACCAGTGACCATCACGTGCCGGCGCACTATGGCATCCGCACCAAAAGATGGAAGTTAATTTACTACTACGGCAAGCCGCTGGGCATGAAGGGCGCGAACCCGCCGGACACCGAACCCGATTGGGAGCTGTTCGACATGGAGAAAGATCCGCGCGAGATGCATAACCTTTACCACGACCCCAAGTACTCCGGCATCGTAAAGAAGCTGAAAGCGGAAATGGACAGGCTCCAGAAGCAAGTCGGGGACAGCCCGGCATGAGATCCGTGGCACGCATCGCGGTCATCAGGACAAAGCGGGGTCTCCTAACCCTGCCGGCTGATGCTCTGATTCTGGGTTATGTTGACGCACACAGGACACAAGCCTCGTCCGGCTCGCATTTCTCGCCAGCCTTCTTTGGCCATTCAAAATGGCGATCTCATTTGTACCAGTATAGCCTGAGCTTCTGAATCCCGAAGGCATTTCCTGGAAGATGCAGATGTCTCCCCTGATGGCTTTGGTCTCCATTCATCCGGCGGCCTGGGACCCATTTGCCGTCTGCGAAAACTCCTTCGTCCAGGCTGGCAATGCCGACGACGGCGTCCCCGGAGCGTGGCGCAAAAGTCACGATCAGCCCGGTACCGGCAACGATGAATTCATCCCGGGAAAGCATAATGATCAGGCCGCCGAACCTGGGGGGCTCCGCTTCAGATCGGACGGCATAACTCCAGCTGTACTCATGTGCGAAATTGAACACAAAATCGCCGAGCTGCAGTTGCGTCTTCTGGTTCGCATCATCCAGCAGCACGCCTGCCATGGTTCCTTTCCCCTGATGCTCGAGGATCAACGGGGCCAGTTGACGGAGCACGCCGTACGCGCTTGTAACATGTTGCGTCCGGTCCGCGTCGAGCGACTCGATGGAAAACGGGCTGTACCCCAGCGCGTTATGCTGGGCCACGGCAAAAAAAGCATTCGCCAGTGACTGGCTGTTTTGGGCTTCAGGGATAAAGAGAGGATTCCCGGAACGGTCGAATTTCGCACACCACTCGGAGAAGTTCCTGAAATAGATATCCGGAGCGATGAAATCAATGGCTGGTGCGGCCGCGCGCCATACATCGATAAGATGGGGCAGGGGGCCGGCACTCGGATACTGGCCGGGCTGGTACCCCGGGCGGATGAGAGCCGCGTTCGCATACATCGGCAGGACATACTCCCTCTTCCCCGCCGCGGCGACACTGTTCGCGTATCCGGCGAAATGCCAAGCCATGAAGATCTCTTCCGTGTGGAGACCCTTGCCAAATACATCTTCCCAGGTCCCTGAAGTCTTATAACCGTTTTGCCGCCATATTTCAGAGAATTCGGGAGCCAGATTATTCTTGTTATTCTGGAGGAAAGCCATGAACTCTTCGGGAACCAGGCCGGCATACTCTTCGTTCGCCTTCTGACTGTGATCCCGTGCATCAGGAATCATGCCGATTTCATTTTCCACCTGGGTCATTACCACCGTCTGCTCTCTGGCGTCGGTTCTTTGCAGGTGTTTCGTCAGCGCTGCGAGAGCCCGGCCATCGGCATTCCTGTTTTCTTCACTGAATGGCGTAAGGATTTCCATTGCCTGACCATCTTTGTTGCGGGCTCGCGGAAACCTCTTCCAGTCAGTCTTCACCCAATAGGGCGCATAACACGACATGCTGTTTTTCCAGGTGCCGAACCAAAGGAGGACCAGCTTGAGGTTGTATTTCCTGGCAGATTCAATGGCGCCGTCGACCAGTGAGAAATCGAATTTACCTTCGACTGGCTCCAGGAGTTCCCAATATACCGGCACGAGCACAGCATTGAGATGCATCTACTCCAGCTTGGGCCAAATCGGCCTCAGGTATTCGAGGCTGGATGCACTGGAATTCCCGAGCTCGCCGGCGATCAGGAGGAAAGGCCTATCGTGCACCAGAAGCTGGATTGCGGTACCGTGTTTGATCAGACGGGGAAGGTCGAGGGCGGCGCCTCCGTTCTTCGTCTGAGCCGGGGGCGGCAGGCAGGGCAGACCCAGAACCAGGAGGCACGAACACAGCATGGATTTTGTGAATCGAAGTATGATCATGATTTCACCTCGTTCGCTACATCATAAAATCAAGGATGTCCCAAACGCTCTCCAATGGTGCGAAATTCTACTGCATGCTCAGGTACGGGCAAAGCGCCTGAACATAGATACAAACGATTTTTGATTTTCACCATCTTGGCACCAGCCTTGTTGTCCCTCCTGCAAGCGCAGAATATCATCAAAAACAGAGGAAGAAACGAAGGACGGCACGATAGGCGAAATAAGCTGTCTGACTTGGGCTGCTTTCCCAGGCACGTCCCCATGCATGCGATCCCCGGCTTCCGATATGGGGCTATCTGTTCACTTGCGCCGTCTCTCCAGCCTGTGAGAGCGATCGTTGCTCAAAACGATGCGGCAGCACACTCTCACGCATTGCCATCCCGAGAAGATACAGCGCAATTGCTTCCGGGCACTTGCCTGATTAGTCCGTATACCGGAAAGGTGGTTGGCAATTGGAGCAGTCGATTTGTACTGCATGTCACTTCTATGGTCTGCATATCCGAAGTTGGGGACAACTCAAATGTGCCAGAAAATTCTGGTGGGCAGGGACAAAAATACAGCCATGTGGGATTTTGACAAACCACAGTCTGATTTTTCTTGCAAATGGTCGGAGAAGTCCTGGATAAAGACTTCATCCGGCCGCCTGATGCATGAGGCGATGCCGGATCCGATGAACCGAAAGACGGCATATGGAGGAGAACCGTGACCATCCCAGATAACCCCGTTGATCAGGAGCAGAGCGAATCGCAACATGAGGAATCGGATGAGGCCCTTTCCCGCGGGGTGGACCGCCGGACGTTTATGCTCCTGTCGCTCGCGGCCACAGCGGCCGGCACCCTAGGCATCGATTCGACGCGCGCACAAGGGGCAGGTGCGCCGGCCCAGCAACAGCAGCAGCCACCCGTTCCGCTCGGCAACGGCGAAGCGCCGGCCCTGCAGTTTCAGCCGTACCCCGGCGGCACTGGCGCCATGATGGAGAAGCTCGCTCGGGACCGGGGGCGCGCGGCGTTCGAACGTTCCGTGTTTACGATTGGGCCATGGCGCGGACCGGTTCCCACATCCCCCGACGAGATCGCGTTTCTTCCGGCCTACAGGCTCGCCGCCCTCCTGAAGGAGCGCAAGGTGTCGTCCCTGCAGCTGACCGACATCTATCTCGCCCGTCTGAAGCGCCTGAATCCCGTGCTTCTTTGTGCGGTGACGATCATGGAGGAACAAGCCCGGGCGGAGGCGGCGAAGGCCGACGCTGAGATCAAGGCAGGCAGGTACCGTGGTCCGCTCCACGGCCTTCCGTACGGCTTGAAGGACATCTTCTCGATCAAGGGCGTACCGACGACATGGGGCGCCGCGGACTTCGAAAACCGCATTATCGACGAGGACGCCGAGGTCGCGGTGCGGTTGCGCAGTGCGGGCGCCGTGCTGATCGCGAAGCTCGCGACCGGGCTGTTTGCGCAGAACGACCAGTGGTTCCGGGGACGCACAAACAATCCGTGGAACCCATCGCAGGGATCGAGCGGATCGTCCGCCGGCCCGGCATCGGCGACCGTCGCCGGCTGCGTGGCGTTTTCAATCGGGACCGAGACCCAGGGGTCCATTGTCTCGCCGTCGATTCGTTGCGGAGCGAGCGCACTGCGTCCGACCTTCGGCAGGGTGAGCCGGTTCGGCGCCATGGTGCTCGCGTGGTCCATGGATCGCGTGGGACCGATATGCCGCACGATTGAAGACTGCGCGATGGTCTTCAATGCGATTCACGGCGTGGACGAGAAGGACCCGTCGACCGTCATGATGCCGTTCCGGTTCGATCCCAATATCGCGCTGGCGTCGGTAAGAATCGGCGTGGATCCGGATGCTCCCAAGGAACTTGTGGCCAAGTTGCGCGAACTTGGTGCAAAGCCACGGGAGGTCGGCACCCGGCCGACAGTTGCGGGGATTGGGGGCGGCGCCCTCGGCGCCGAAGGGGCAGCTGCCTTCGATGAATATGTGCAGCGCAAGGCGAAGGAGACCGGCCTGGATCTGGCGAACCTCCCCGAGCCAACGGGCCGGGGCGGCGGCGGGGGGCGCGGCGGCGCTGTGGGGAGCGGCGCTCCGGCGAATCCGATGGCACCGGCCGACTGGAATCCCCGGTTCGTGAACGGCCGCACCACGCGTGCCTTCGAGTATGTGCAGAGTCAGCGGCGGCGCTATATATTGATCAGTAAGTGGGCTGACTACATGAAGGATCTCGATCTGTTCATCGGCAGCCCCCAAGCCGACGTCGGGGCCAACGCTCAGACTGGGCACCCGTGCGTGGTGGTTCCGTACAAATTCGAGGTGCCGCAGCAGGGAGGCCGCCGGGGCGGCCAGGCGCAGCCGCCCCCCGACCTCAAGCCTCAGCCAATCTGTGCCGTGATTGTCGGCAACCTGTTCGCCGACGACGTCATCCTGTCGGTTGCGCATCAGCTGCAGGAGCACACCGATTTGCATCTGAAGCACCCCATGCTGTAAAACCCGATCCCCGGGCGCGCCCTGCGCCGCAAGACGCTCCCCAGCCCGTCGGTCACGGGATCGGACCGACGTAAACTGAATCTGTCTGTTTTGTTATGATGCGAATTCGATTCCGATCACAATCGTATCGGATATCAGCTCGTCCGCTCGCGCCGCTATTCCTGAGAATTTGTCAGGGGAGCATTGCCGAGGCCGTCGGATCTTCACGAACCTGTATCTTTTTGGTTACCGGGTCCGTCATTACTGGTAGCAGGTTTCAAATTGTGGCAGGGGAGGTGACGGGATATGAACGGGGCAAGTGAGAAAGGCGGCGGCGCGAACGGCAAAACAGCGGGGCGTGGGATCTTTCGTCGCAACGTGGGCGGCATCGACCGGCTGGTTCGGTTTGGCGCAGGCATCGCACTGGCCTTGGTGGGATTGTTCCAGATGAGCCGGGGGCGTGGCGGCGGGCTGGCGGCCATCCTGGGAATTGTCGTTCTGGTTATGGCGGGCATCGGGATCTGCCCTCTGTACATTCCGTTCGGGATTTCAACCGCGCGGGCGAGGCGCAAGTCGACGACGGATCCGAGCCGTGCGCTTCACAACGCCGGCACCGTCGGCGATAAGTCCTAGCCCATGATCATGGATTCTGTATCGCCAACGCTCGAGCCGATTCCAATCGAGTCCGGGTTTGCCGCTCTGCGCGGCGACTTCCCCATCCTGCGGCGGACCGTACACGGGAAGCCGCTGGTGTATTTCGACAATGCCGCCACGACCCAGAAGCCGCAGGCCGTCATCGATGCCGTCGCCCGCTTTTACTCCGAGGAGAACGCAAATGTCCACCGCGGCATTCACTTTCTGAGTGAGCGCGCCACGGCGGCGTACGAATCCGCGCGCGCCAGGGTGCAGCGGTTTGTGAACGCTGAAGATCCGCGTGAAATTATATTCGTCCGGGGCGCCACGGAAGCAATCAATCTGGTCGCGCAGACCTGGGGCCGGACTTATCTGGACCCGGGGGACGAGATCATCGTTTCGACCATGGAGCACCACGCCAACATCATTCCATGGCAGATGCTGTGTAACCGAACCGGCGCCGTGTTGCGCGTCATCCCGATCACGGATAACGGGGAATTGATTCTCGACGAATACGCGCGCCTGCTCGGCCGGCGCACGAAACTGGTAAGCGTCATGCACGTATCCAACGTGCTCGGCACCATCAATCCGATCAGGGAGATTGTTGAAATCGCTCACGACGCCGGCGTCCCGGTGCTGGTCGACGGCGCCCAGGCCGTCGGGCATATGCCGGTCGACGTCCGGAGCCTGGGCGCTGATTTCTACGCCTTTTCCGCCCATAAGATGTATGGGCCGACCGGAATCGGCGCCCTGTACGGCAGGGCAAACCTGCTGGAAACCATGCCTCCATACCAGGGCGGCGGCGACATGATGCGGTCCGTAACATTCGATAAAACCGAATATGACACGTTCCCGGCGCGATTCGAAGCCGGAACTCCCCATATCGCGGGGGCCATCGGCCTCGCGACCGCGATCGATTACCTGGCGGGAATCGGATTGGATCACATTGCCGCCTATGAAGACAGTTTGCTCGAGTACGCCGGCAAGCGGCTGGCGGCAGTGGGCGGCGTGCACCTCCTGGGCAATGCCCGCTCAAAAGCGGCGATTCTGTCGTTCGTCATCGACGGTGTGCACCCCCACGATGTCGGAACCATCATGGATCATGAAGGAATCGCCATTCGCACCGGACACCATTGCTGCCAGCCGTTGTTATGCCGCCTCGGGATTGAGGTCGCATCCAGGGCATCACTGGCGCTGTACAACACCCGCGAGGAGGTCGACAGGTTCGTTGAGGTGATAGCGGACATCCGGGCTCTTTTCGGATTATAACCAGCGAGGCGCCCGAGCCGGCACATCGTTTCCGCGTGATTCCGGGTTACAATGTCCCATCGATCTCAGGAGGTGGGCATGAACTATGATGATCTCTACGCGCAGTACTACAGAAGAGTGCGGAAGTATTTGAGAGGGATCGTCGGCGATACGGAAGCGGAAGACCTCGCGCAGGAGGTGTTCATAAAAGTGGGTGTCCGCCTGGGAACCCTGAAGGACGAAGCGAGGGTGTCCTCCTGGATTTTCAAAATTGCGCTGAACACGGCCAGAGACCGGCTGAGAAAGGCGCCGATGACTGCGCCCGCCTGTAACCGCGCCTCGTCTCCAGTCGTGGAGCCGGTCGAGGAAACCGCGGAACGCCTGCCCGATTCCAGGTTGCGCACTCCCGAAGAAAATCTCGCCCGCAGTGAAATGTTTCAATGTTACTTCGATTTCGTAAAAAAACTGCCGCGGCACTACTTCGATGTATATGCGCTCAGCGAGTTCGAGGAACTCCCTGATAAAGAAATATCTGAGCGGCTTTCGCTTCCGCTCGAAACCGTGAAGATGCGTCTGCACCGCGCACGGGCAAAGCTGTACGACGAACTGCGTACTCACTGCCGCTGCTACTACAATGAGCGCGGCGAGCTTATGGGATATCCGAAATAACTTCCACCCCGGCGGCATGGATCAGGCCGGACCAGCCGAAAACTCGCGAAGCTTCGCAAACGCAGCCGACAAAGGTTTTTCCATGCGCGCAACGGTCTCCGGGCCGACATTCCGGATCAAACACTCCATCGTCTTCAAATAGGCAATGATCCGCAAGGTTTGCTCAACATCTGCTGTCGGAGTGCCCTGCTTCACCGCGCGCATCACGGCGGACTGCGCGCACGGCTCGCATCCGCATGCAATCACGATAGCCAGAGGGATGAGATGGTGCAGGCTCGGCTGCGGCGTCGCTGCCGCCGGCATTGATCCCCGCCTATGCCGCAAAGATCCGGCAGGAGCATTTTCCTGGCATTCCTGTTTTGAACTCATGCCTGTCCTCCTCAAATGGACATCGTGCTGTGCATTCCCACAGGAACTACACCAATATAAAGACGATCGGCCTAAAGGCTAAGATACAACGGTGCCATCCTACGGCGACGACCGGACCCGGTTCCACTCTCATGTTCACTGTCTCGCTGCCGACGGGCTCTTTGCGCCCGACGGCTCCTCTTTCCCGATTCCCAAGCCGGAACCGGCCCAGATCAGGCTGCGGTTTCGGCACCGCCTGGGGAGAGGTCTGCAGTTTATGACCTTGTTGCACGCAATTTTGCAGATAACCATTAATCCTGAACGGAGGTCCATTCAAGACCTTCCGGTCCGGGAAAGACCTTAAAACACCAAGCGACGCCGTGTTTTAGATCCAAGTGGGCATTGGCATGGGGCAGAATTGCCTAAGTAGTTTCTGTTCAATCTGTTGCCGTCTCAGTCCCGTCAGTCCCAGATGCACAGATGCAACAGACTTTCTGAACAAAACGTAAACTATATGCATCTGAGTATTTGACTTGGGATAAGATCAAAATACGAAGCTCAGTTCATAAGGGAACCTGGTCGTGCGAATTCACTTCTTCAGCTATCCCCTGCGCCTGATCCCGATGATCTTCCTTTGTGTGACGCCATCCATTTTTTATTCCCAGGAGAAATCGCAGCAGGCGCCGCGCAAGCAGACAGCCGGTGACGGCACCATCCGGATCGATGTGGGCCTGGTGCAAACAGATGTCATGGTTTTTGACCGCCAGGGACGGTTTGTCGACAAACTTACTCCGGATCAATTTGAGTTACGTGTCGATGGTAAGCCGCAAAGAATCGATTTCTTTGATCTGATCTCCGAAGGAGAGCCCGCACGAAAGGACGCCGGCGGCAGACTCGTGGCTCCGTTCACGCCGCCCGGGCGCGCTCAGGATTCGGGCTCGGAGCTGGGGCGCACGCTTCTGTTCTTTCTCGACGATTGGCACCTTTCTGCAGACAGTCTCATGCGTACGCGTTCTGCGCTGGGCAACCTCATCGATAATGCCATGGGGCCCAACGACCGGGCCGCCATTTTCGCCGCCTCGCGGCAACTGGGATTTCTGCAGCAACTGACCGACAACAAGACCGTCCTGAAACAGGCGCTGACGCGACTGAGGTTCACCAACGAATGCGTCGAGGATCTCCAGCGGCCGCCCATGAATGAAGCTCAAGCCGTAGCGATCGAACAGAAGGACCCGGATGTTCTCGGCTATTTCGTGGATGCGACTATGAAGGTAGAGGGCCTTAACAGAGAGATGGCCACCCAGATCGTGCTACAGAGAGCGTCATCCCTGGCTCACCTCTCCTCGCAGGTAACGACAAATTCGCTCGCAGTTCTGGCCGCGATCGTGCAGTCATGCGCTGCGCTGCCGGGGCGCAAGCTGTTCTTCTATTTGTCGGATGGCTTCGTCCTGCAGCCGCAAAAATCGGATATATTCTATCGCTTACGCCTTGTGTCCGAAGCGGCGGTGCGATCTGGCGTCGTGATTTACACGTTGGACACGCGCGGTCTCGTGGCATACTCGTACGCATCCTCAGGTCCCATCTACGCCGGTCTGGAGCGTCTGAGCGGCTTGAACGAAGTGTTCGCGAACCAGGACGGGCTCAACGCGCTGGCTTCCGATACCGGCGGGCGTTTCCTGAAAAACACCAATGCTCTGGATGCCGCCATTGTTCAGAGTCTGGGGGAAGCTTCCCGATACTACCTTCTGGGATGGCACATAGATCCGAGGTTATTGCAGCCGGGCCAATACAGCTCCGTCCGTGTCGTGCTCAGAGGGCGGCCGGACCTCAGACTGCAGGCACGACAGACCAAAATGGATCTCTCGCGGCTGATTGCCAAACCACCGGCTCGTATTGAACGACCGAAACCGGATCCCAAAGAAAAGAGCGCAATCGTAAAGGCCATCGAATTTCCATGGCCGATCGATACTTTGCCTACGCATCTCTACGCGGGATACATCCGCGATCCCGCCAAGGGGCATCTGGTCAACATTTCGATGCAGGCCGATCTGGAATGGCCACCAGCCGAGGCGGGCGCTCGAGCAAACCAGCCCGTCGAAGTGATGGCGGTAGTGGCCAACAGGGATGGTAAAGCAATCATTACCTTGAAAGACAGCATCTCCGAGCCCGGCAAATCTGCATCGCCGTCAAAGCCGGGGACCAAGCCTTTCACCCACAACTGGGTGGTTCCCCTCGATCCCGGAATCTACCAGGTGCGCGTGGCTGCGCACGATCCGAACACCGGTCTGACCGGCAGCGACCATCAATGGATAGACCTGCCTCGCGTGGACGCTTCCCAGCCTGTCAGGAAAATTCAATTGGGGAGCATTTTTGTGCGTGCACGGCGTGAGGGCGATCCGGTTGCAGAGATTTCTGCTGACTCCTTCGACCTGTTTGCCGCAGAACGGCGCTTTACGACCGATTCGAGGCTGCTGTTCGTGGCTCAGATGTATAACGAGGCAAGCTACCCTGTGAACCTGGAGTTTAAGATTTACCTTGGAAACCGGATCGTGATGCGGAATTCGGCGACCATTGAGAAGCCAGCGGCTCCAACCGCCGACTTCAGCCAGATCAAGGGAGACCTGCCGCTGGCGCAGCTTGGGCCCGGCGCCTATGTTATGGAGCTTACCGTCACCGACCCATCCACACATGCCACCGCAACCAGACAGGTTTCATTCCTGGTCGCAAGCTACTAAGCCGCGGCCAGAGGCAGCCCCTGCGGTGGCAACGGAAGATCGTCACACAGCCGCAGATGTTGCCGCCCGCTGAAGATCGTAAGCCTGATTGACGCGCCCAGTGTTGTTGAGAGAATCCTGTGTCACCTCAAGCTCTGGAACCGACCTGAGCGGCCGCCCCCTGCTTCGGCGCGGGGCGCGGTACATTATGATGTCGATGGGGAAATCCCTGTCTAAGGGGTACCGTCCGGTCGCAAAACCGTCTGCCGCGAAATGACATAAGATCGGGGACAGGCTTGAATGGCGTTTAAATGTCGATGGGGAAATCCCTGTCTGAGGGGTACCGTCCGGTCGCAAAACCGTCTGCCGCGAAATGATGGAAGATCGGGGACAGGCTTGAATGGCGTTTAGATAAGGGTGATTTGAATCGTCTTGAGCGCACCAGGAGCAAGGGCTTAAGCCCCAAAAGGGGTGTCCGCAGTCCGCAGCCCAGGGCGTGAGCCCTGGGAATGGAGAGCCATTAACAAAGAGAGCCCTGTAAGGGCGATGCCAGGTCCTTGTAATCGGGGCATTGCAGGCGTTCCTGCATCGCCCTTACAGGGCTCATCCATCATTTGCGTCTTATCCCAGGGCTTGCGCCCTGGGCTGAAAACTACGGCCGCCCTTTCAGGGCTTGCGGCCGCCAACAGCTTCGGAGCTTGTAACAACCGATGGGTCGCCGGAATGGCTGAGCCCGCCAGGGTCGCACCCTATTTCCTTAATTAGGCGCCATTCGCGCCTGTCCGCGAACCTCAGCCTCGAATTTATTGGCCTGTGCTGTAACCGATGGCGATGCTGTACTTGGTCACCGAATTGCTGATGAATTCATTGAAATTCCTCACCCAGTGATAATCAAAGGTAGGGCGCAGGAAGATGTGCTCCTTTATATAAATCCGCAACCCGGCTTCGGCATGCAACTGCAAGTGGTTGATGCTTCCGGCAAAATTGCTGTACCTTCCGGTGTAGTAATCATAGTATTGCGTGCCGCCGTAAAACCGCATATTCACGCCCCCAAGGCCTCCCTGGAATTCCGGCATGATGCGCTTTGTGCCGAGACTTGGCGTCCAGATTCCGTTGAAATCGTAAAAGATCGGCCGGTACCCCGTGTTGGCGTAGTCGCCTTGGGCGAAGCGGAAAGATACTTCTCCGCCGACACCAAAACCCGGTTTGATCACCAAGCCGGCCCCCAGTGTGCCGAAGACGCCGCCCATCGCGGTTGTCAGCATGGGATTCCCTGTGCCGAGAAGGTCGACCAGCTGGTTGGTTGAGCCGTCGCGCGCTGTCCCCATGCCGAAATAGGCATCAAGGCCCTGCGCATGCGCAAGTGGAGTGCAGAAAAACAACACAGATGCCAATACGATCGTGGATCGAAGTATTTTCAAGGTGTTTCTCTCCTTAGCAATAACTACACCGCTATCATGGACCGTCTCCCTACTTAAGACAACGATTAATCCCGTTCGTCTCCTTAGGATCTTCCGAGTTGCCCGGCCAACATTGACAAGGAGCCTCCATCCTGTAGTCCGCCCAAAACTGGGCCGATTCGTTTCTGCGGGACCGCCGCGCGCACTTGGAGCTGCTGCACTCAAATCCGCCACGGAACTGCTCTCGTTACATCGCCCGTGGCTGATACCTTGGGAGGATTGAGGTGGAAACCGCTGCGTTTTCCTGCCAACAGTCAACACTGCGATGAGGCGTATCACGATGAGAGCAAGAAACGCGAGATGCTTTCTCCATTTCAATGAGAGAACAGGTCGCATTCATGATCTCCGTGCTTAGGTGGCAGGCTCAGATCATGGCACATACACGCTGAAAGCGCCTGATAATACCGAACCTTCTGCCAGAAATGGGCCCAAATCCTGTATCCTGCATCATCGTCTTGGATTATGATCGCTTGCAGCGGCCGGGAGACGGCGCAAGTTGACATAAATTATCAGAAGCTCGAAACGCCGATTTCCAAAGCAGGATGCAGCTTATTCGACCTATCCGCCAACGGACCAGCGGGCACCGATCTTGAAGGCTTGCTTGCAGCGAGCACCGGGGGCTCGACCCCACGTCCCGTGAACAAGGATGCGCCCCTCGCGGAATTCGAAAAGATCGCGACGGCATTTCCGGTTTTCCGCGTCGCTGCACAAGGTTAGACGAACGGACTCCGACGACCATTCTTCTCTGAACATGTGCAAACGTCTAGCGTTTACCCTTCTCAAAATTAATTTGACGGTTCGGCGAACAAACAACAGAGCAGCCCACACATACTCAATGACATGAGCGAACACACGGATCGAGAGTTGGTGGAACTGGCCCGAAAGGGCGATGGAACCGCGATTGGCGAGCTATTTTCGCGGTACTGGCGTGCGGCGCGCGCTTCGGCATTTGGAGTGACCGCAGAATTCGCAGCCGCCGAGGACGCAGCCGCCGAGGCGTTCCGCCAGGCGTTGGCCGGCTTGGATTCACTGCGAGATACGGATCGGTTCGGAGCCTGGCTACGGACGATCGTTGTGCGCAACGCCCGGCTGGGACTCCAGAGCGACCGTCGCATCGTGGGCGCTTTGCCCGTAGACCTGTTCGATCAAAACGAGCGACAGGACGACGCACTGGAGCGGCTGGAGCTGGGGGCCTTGATCCAACGAGCAATGGGGCAGCTGCCGGATCGATTGCGTGAGGCCATGGCGCTCTTCTACTTCGAAGGTTACGACTCGGACGCCGCCGCTCGATTCCTCGACATTCCAGCCGGCACGTTACGACGTCGATTACACGACGGCCGGAGGCAGCTCCGCAGCACCGTCGAACAAATTCTGCAGGGGAGCAAGCGAATGAACGAGGAACGAGAACACCAAATCCAAAGATTCAAGAATTTAATCGACAATGGAGAGATCTACCAGGCCCTTCGGGAGTCCCTGGCGCTTCGTCCCCCACCGAAGGAGTTAATCGGTCTGTTCATTCAGCGCCAAATGGCGTCAGCAAGTAAGTCGCAAACCGTGAATGGCGGCATGGCCCCCCGAGAGTTCGTTCGCAAGACAGCCGAGCGATTTGCGCGTCCTTCCGACCGAGCATCAGACCCGAATCATCCCGTAGGCTCGATAGCGACTGCAATTCGGAAAGTGTTGCCGGATTTTCAAGACTGGCCGCTCAACGTCGGCGAGGCTGCGGCGCGTTTCTTGACGTTCACGGGTGAACATCGCGACCGTCTGCAAGCTGTCTTGCCGCCCGGTTTTGCCGAAGGACGCCCGGGAGCCTTCCTTCGTGCGACTCGCGCATTTCTGCATCTGAGGGATAACGAGCCCGGGCAGAGTATCTACCAACTCTTGCAAGGCAGCACGGACGAACAGACTTTTCGAACGGCGAGGAAGGACATCCGGATCAGCGACGCGCTCGATTTGACTTGGATGGTTGCCGGTTCTCTTGAATTACGATCGGTCCAGGAAATGCTGGAGCGCTTGAGTTCCGCGATTTTGCCGGGAGCGCAGGTTCGATTCTCAACTTACGACGAGCCGCGCTACCGTTCTGCGTTACAACTTCAAATTGGCGACGTTTCTATGCGCGCCGCACACGGTGGCGTGCTCGCAGACTGGCCCGGTCGCCCGCAAGGCGTCGACGCTGCGCATCTGCGCATTTTTCTGGAACCGTGGGCTACGGTTCAATCGGGTCATGCCGTGGAGTTCGACCGGTTGCGCGACCTGAGCGGATCGCACGAGTGCTAGCGTTTATCGACGACGATCACGCCACCCTTGAGCACCAATTTAGTCTTCAGCATGTTCCAATAGCCCTCCGGCAGATTGCCATCCAGAAGAATGAGGTCGGCGATTTTGCCCTGCTCCAGCGTTCCGAGTTGGTCGCTCATCTGCGTGTAGGACGCCGTATTAGGCCCCATCGTTTTGATGATGTCCTGCATTGAGAACATCGGATTGAGGGTCTTTAGCTCCTGGTCCAGCCCGGCCTTTGGGTCATAGGTAGTATCGGTGCAGCAGCCCAGAATTGCGCCCGCATCCCAGGCGGTACGCGCATTCACCGGCATATATCCAGCTTCCTTACCGAGGCGGACCCCGTCGACGATGGATTCGGGCCACGGCTTACCGTCACGGAACCGCGCGATGTTGTCATTCGCAAACACTCCGAAAACGGGCGTGCCCAAGCCAACCGTTCCCAAAATCTTCGTGCCCAACGCAGCCAGTTTCTTGGCGTCTTCCTTGCTCATCCAGTCTTTGTTGGGGAGGTGCACCAGCAGAGGCACACCGGCATCGATGGCGGCTACCATGGCCCGGGAACTCACGGCATGAACTTGGACGATAACGCCGGCTTTCTTCGCCTCGTCGACCACGGCTCTGCGGACTTCCAATTCTTTTTCGCTTGGCCCTGGGACAGGGGTCAGGGCGATCTCGCCCGTAAACTTGATTCCCATGCCGGCCATCTTCCGTATCTCGGCGCGGGCCGTTTCCGGGGTGCTATTGTTAAGCCTCAGTGACCCGGACGGGATGATGCGTGGCCCGTTGATGAGGCCTTTCTCGATGTGATCCCTGAGCGTGATGTTTCCATCTGCCGGACCGCCTCCGGACAGGATGGTCGTGTAGCCCGCTTCGAGAAGCGCCTGCATCTGCTCCTTCTCGTTGGGTCCGGTATTGATGTGCCGGTGTGCCTCGATGAACCCTGCCATGGCAGTCATGCCTTTGGCATCGATGGTGCGTCCACTCGTGGCGGACGGCGCGCCGGATGTCACGGAGACGGATTTTTCTTTGGGAAGTGCTCGAAACAGCTAGCTGCCTTCCAAGCCCCCGCCTATTTCCCCTGCGGTATTGGGAAGATATTCAGACGAATTTCTTGGCTGACACGTATCTATCCCGCAGACAGAGAGACGCCCTACCCATAGATATGAAATTCTCGACACTCCCCATAGGTCCTGATCTGCGAAACGTGCGCCGGCGGCCGGCTGCCGACGCCACATTTCCTCGAACGCCGTATCTGGACCGCGATCCCTCTTGTCTGATTGGCCGAGTAGGAAGCTGGAGCGCCCCGATTGGCAGGCTTAGATGCTAAAGAGGCAGGCTATTTGGACTGTCCGTCGAAAGGCAGGCAATGTAAAATATTTATTCCCAATAGTTTGTCTTGGCTAAAGCACCTGTCAGATCTACCGCCACCAAGAGGAGAAGAAAATGAAAGAATCAAAAACAGCACAGACCATGAACACCTCAGACAGAACCATCGGCGAGATCGTCGCCGATGATTACCGAAGCGCAAAAGTCTTCGAAAACCACGGAATCGACTTTTGCTGCGGGGGCAATGTTGCCCTCGCGGCAATCTGCGCCCAGAAAGGGATCGATCTTGCCGCGATCACAGGGGAACTCGAGAGGGTAAAGAGTGAACCGGTCGAGCGGAGTCAGAATTATGTTTCGTGGGAGATGCCGTTTCTGGCCGACTACATCATCAACGCCCACCATACCTATCTCAAAGAGAATACCGGGCAGATCGCTGCCTACACCCATAAAATCGCTGCTGCCCACGGTGCTCACCATCCAGAAGTAATCGAGATCGCCACGATCTTTGACAAGGTTGCAGGCGATTTGGCGATCCATCTACGCGAAGAGGAGGAGGTTCTCTTTCCAGCCATCAAACGGGCCGATGCGACGAGAAAGACAGGCACAGCACCGGAAGCGAAAGACATCGAAACGATCAAGAACTCACTCAATAAGCTCGGTCATGAGCACGAGGAGATCGGCGCTGCGATTCATACGATCCGCCATCTCGCAAAGGAATATGCTATACTAGGTGATGTCTGCAATACCTTCGTGGTCACTTACCAGAAACTCAAGGAGTTCGAGGATGACCTCCACAAGCACGTACACCTTGAAAATAACATCCTCTTCCCCAAGGCTGCACAGCTATAGAAGGAGACATCGGGCAAACAAGTATAGGACAGGCAAAAGAAGAGAACCTGCTGTTTCCAACCTTGGCCCATAAGGGCATCCCAATGCAAGGCTGCCCGGTGGGAGCGCTGACTGCCGAGCACACGCTCGGCCGGGTGCTCGTGAAAGAATTAGCAGAAGCAGCAGAAGCCTGCCAAAGCGGTGAGCCTGCTGCCAAGGGGGCAGTGGTCAAGAGTCTAAGAGGAATTGCCGCGCTGTATCCCAACCACATCTGGAAAGAGGATTACCTGCTGTTCCCGATGACCGAAAAAGTCCTGAGTATGGAGGAGCAGCAGAGTCTGTACCAGCAGTTCCAGCTAGTGGAGGAGCGAGTAGGCCGCGATGCGCATCACCGCCTGGAGCAATTCGCCGAGCGGCTTTCCGCCAGCACCCAGGCTGGATAGACGATCTGCTTTGGTCCAGCGCGTACCCGAAAGCATAGTTCTATAAGACGGGCTCCTAGCCTGGGACCCGCATTCTGCGGCCGTAAATGATTTTAGTTTGAAAATTAGCACCAAATCGCAGGCTGTAAACGAGCACGCCGGTGCTGGAGAATTTCGGGAGGAGGCACGTCATAAGTAACAACCGCTATTCTCGGAAACATCGCTGAGCAGGTGCGCTTTTGCTTCGATAGAGCCGTGCGATTGTTTTCTCTCCCGTCGCAGGGTCTGGCACGACTACCATAATGTCAGTGATCGGCTTGGCCGCCAATCCCGGCACGGATGTGCTGCCAACGTGCTCAACCGCTACATCCCGTCCATCGAGTGCCTCTAGAATGCGCGCCTTTTCTTCTGCGAACAGTTCCGCCTCGTTGTCGATGCGGGCTGCGGAACCGGCCGTCAGACGCTGGCGCTCGCCGCGGAACTGCGAACGCTGATTCACGCAGTCGATTCGTGCGGTGCATTCCTGGACGACCTGCTGAGGCGCGCGAAGCTGATGGGATTCGACGGTTTCGTACAAACGCGCTGTATGGACATGACAGATATCCCGAAGATCTTTCGGCAGATCGATCTGCTCTGGTCCGAAGCTGCGGTTTACAGCATTGGCTTTTCCAACGCGCTGAGGACTTGGGCGTCGGCGATGAGTCCAGGCGGATTCGCGGCGGTCAGCGAGCTGTCATGGCTGCGCGACGAAGTTCCCGAACCGGTAAAGAAATTCTTCGATTCCTGCTACCCGGTAATGCAATCTGTTCAGCAGAACATCAGGCTTGCTGAAAATTTGGGCTACAAGATGCTTGCGACATATACGCTTCCCTCCGAAGCTTGGGTAGACGGCAGCTACGACATTCTCGGGCCGCGGGCGAGATCGCTTGCCAGCCACCCTGATGCTTTCGTCAGGGACTCTGCCGCGGAGACCGTAAGAGAGATTGAAATCTTCGAGTCTTCCGAGGATAGTTATGGGTACGTTTTTTATCTGCTTCAGCACCCCTGAGTCGCAACAGTATCGTTCGGTGCAGCGCACTGCCTGGGGAATCGGGGTCGGGCCACGGCCATTGACTTGCTTGGCAGTGGCTAGGATTGGTCACATTTTCACCACCTGGTGCTTCTTGATCCAATCCGGATCCAGATCCACACCGAATCCCGGACCCGTGGGGACCTTTATCTTGCCATCGACTACCTGCAGGCGTGATGTCTTGCATTCAAACGGCACGTTGGTCCGCAATCCCTTGAATTCGTGATGAAGGCCGGCGTTGGGAACAGCGGAAACCAATTGAATGTTGTAGACGTATCCCAAACCGCCGCCGGACATGTGCGGCACAAAGCTCTTCCCAAACGCATGCGCCATGCGCGCCACTTTCATCGACCGGATCATTCCTCCGAAGTAATAATTGTCGGGCTGCACGATCTCGATACCTTCGTTGGCAATCAGCCAGCGAAAACCGTAAAAGCTGTAGTCCTGCTCGCCGTTGGCAATTGGTATCATGAGCGCGTCGGCGACCTGTTTGATCTCATCGACGTGGTCGAACATGACAGGCTCTTCGAAGTATACGTACTTATGCTCTTCCAGCAGCTTGCCGACGCGGATGGCTTCAGCCACGGAATAGAAACTGTTTGAATCGGCATAGAGAGCCATGTCGTCGCCGAACGTCTTGCGCACGAGCGGAATCATTCTTTCTGTCCTGCCCGGAGGTCCCGCGGCGTACATGTCGGTAGTCATGAACATGAGACCGCCGACCTTGATTTTCAGCGCGTGCACATCATATTCCGCCACCGCTTTTTTTATGAGTTCGATGGATTCTTCCACGGGTTTCTCACGCCATTCGGTGGCTACGTACACCCCGACCGACGTATTGTGGATTTTGCCGATCAACTGGCCGACGGGCTTGTTGGCGATACGCCCGAGCAGGTCGAGAATCGCAAATTCGATGGTGGCAAGAGGGAGCCCGAGAGCCATGCCGTTATATCTGAAATTGAAGCCGAAGATATAAACCTTGTCCAGGATCAGATCCAGCTCGCGCGCGTCTTTCCCGATAAAAAAAGGCTGTAGGTTGTCGAGGAAAATCGGAAAGAGCGTGCGCATCGCGCTGTGACCGACGGAAATGCCCTCCGCCCCGTCACGGGACCGCACCCGGCACAAGAAACTGTTGTCCAAACGCAGCAATTCGAGCTTCTCGATGATTACCGGTGCTGCGAACAACTCCTTTTTCAGCACCGGCTGTTTCAGTATTTCATCAAGCCTGGCATAACGGGAACTCAGGGCCGGCGAAGCAGCCACGGGCGGGGCGGCATGCGGATCGGCGGCTCGAACGCCGCGAGAGCAAAGCGGCGTGAAGGCAAGGCTTGCACCGGCGGCAGTTGAAATGAACTTGCGACGATTGGTTTTCATGACTCAGATCTCCCTCAATCCGCGGTTCAGTATGTATGACAAGGTACACTGGCGAGGCGCCCGCACGACGATACAGCGCGATCTCGAGTCCTTCAGGATACTCCTGGCCGGACCATGGGCTCGACCAAGCTTCCGCTTTCCTGAAACATGTGCGATTATGAACGTACTTTCTCCGCCGCGTTCTGCCCAAATGGCAACGCGAGAACCGGATGCGAACGTACTTTGCGACGGATTTTGGGCCTCTGTCAAGCTCGGTGACACGCGACAAACCGAGGGCGATGCCTGTCTGTTTCCAGCGGCATTTGCAGTCCGGCTTATCGATCCTATGATTTTTCCGGAGGTGAAGATCATGCGAGTGAGTCGACGCAGTGTCCTGACTGGCGTTATCGGAGCGGGGATCGCCGGCCGTGCCACCATGCTTGGAAGCAGGGAGGCGTCGAAGGCGACGGCCGCGGCGCCGGCGCTTAAGGACCTGGACAGCGCCGCAGCGGCCCCGGTCCTGAAGCTGGACGGGCTGAGGTCGCCCGTAATCATCGAGACCATAAAGCTCCTGAAGAAGGACAAGGAGTATTTCGTTCACGTGCGTGCGAAAGACGGGGCCGAAGGGATATCGCTGACGAATCCACCGCGCGCAGAGTACCTGGACCACATTCTGCAGCAGCTTGTGGCTCCGTTTTTTATCGGCAAGGACGCGCGCGATCTCGAGCGCCTCCTGCGCGAGCTCTACCGCTGGAACAGCAACTACAAGATGTACGGACTGGCGTTCTGGTGCCCGCAGGCATGGGTCGAGTTCGCAATCCTCGACATGCTGGGACGCATTACAAACAAGCCGATCGGAGCGCTGCTGGGCGCCATCGTGCGACAGGAAGTGCCATTTTACGTGGCCAGCGGCAGGAGGGATACCTCGCCGCAACAGGAGGTCGAATATCTGAAACAACTGCTGGCGCAATCGGGCGCCAGGTCGCTGAAATTTCGAGTGGGCGGACGCATGAGCGATAACGAGGATGCTATGCCCGGGCGTTCGGAGGCCCTGATCCCGCTCGTGCGCAAGACCTTCGGAAACGCCATCGACATTCATGCCGACGCCAACAGCTCCTATGATCCGCCGGAGGCCATCAGGGTCGGACGCATGCTCGAGGAGATCAAGGCCGTGCATTTTGAGGAGCCCTGCGAGTTCGATCGCTTCGATGAGACCAAAACAGTCGCGGACGCACTGACGATTCCAGTCGCCTGTGGCGAGCAGGAATTCAGCCACTGGCGCTTCCGGTGGATGATCGCAAACCGGGGCGCGGATATCGTTCAGCCCGATCTGTACTACTATGGCGGCATGATCCGCTCCATGCGGGTAGCGCGGATGGCGCAGGTCGCGAAGATGCCGGTAGCGGTCCACATTTCAGGAGGATTCGGATTTGTGTACATGCTGCACTTCGCCTCGTGCGTACCGAATCTCGGCCGCTACCAGGAGTACAAGCTGGGGACCGAGGCGTACGGCCGCTGGTTCGATCCTCCCATACAGGTGAAAGAGGGCAGGATGAGCATTCCAGCCGGTCCGGGTGTGGGAATCAAAGATGTCGCAACGATACTGAAGGGAGCGAAAGAGGTTTAGCCCGCATCATTCATGATGCGCCCGGTGCAGTTTAAACGCAGCCACGAGGAAGCAGCTCTGACCATACAGATGAATCCACTAAAATGTTTCATTGCGGTTATCAGGAAAATTTCGCGATCAATCCAGCGCTCGCTTCTCTCAGCAAATAACTTCCTATTATCACCAGGGCTGTGATCAGCAGATGCTGGAAGACAATTCTATGGGGTTTAGCTTTCTGCTCTTTCGCAATGAAGTGGCTGATGATGGAGATGACTGCCATGCCAAAAAATATTGACAAAGCGACTGCAGCTTTCACTGGAAAGAGGATCACCAGCAAAACGAAGATAGACACAACCGCAACCCTGGATACGAAATTAGTGAAGGTAGTCTTCCGGACTTCTTTGACTGATTCTTTCTGGGATTCCTGGTGAATATGAATGCCGAAGGAATCCGAGATGTTGTCCGCAATAGCGATAACCACCAAAGCAGTTGTAATACCAACCACAGGATTCGCAGTGCGGCTTAGACCTATAATCACAGCAAGACCTGTAATGACGGCAGAAGTTGCACCAAAACTAAAGTACTTGCCTTGCATAAGATAGCCTCATGCCTGCAGGAATCTGTCGATTCTCACGAGCTTCCCCCCAGGGGTTCTCATGTTCTTTTCCCCGCCCCTGGCTGGTTCGAGATGCTTCTACCTCTTTTTCTGATTCATGACAACTCCAAAGGTTTCGGCAACAGCATTTTCATTTGTTCCCGACCGTCTGAAAACGTAGTTTTTTGAAGCATCGCCGGAGAGAGC
The DNA here is from genome assembly GCA_020072565.1 of Terriglobia bacterium. Classification (NCBI taxonomy): domain Bacteria; kingdom Pseudomonadati; phylum Acidobacteriota; class Terriglobia; species Terriglobia bacterium. The sequence continues at coordinate 4,175 of JAIQGI010000009.1, read as the reverse complement.
CTCAGTATCATCCACACTGCAAGCAGCGTGTGGATCTCTCATCATCCTTCCTTCCGATTTTCTTGTAAGTCCTGGCAGACGAACTCACCGTAATCGACCAGTACATGGCTTGGTCCGAAATGTGCGCCAACTGGGGATTCGAACGCTTGCATAAGGAGTAGAAAAGCGAGCCATTGATGAGATGAAGCATGCAGAGAAACTGATCGGGGGATTATCGTCCTCGAAGCATTGCCCATCGTGAGCAAACTGAATGAGATCAACATGGGAGGCGGCGTGGAAACTCAGCACAAAATCGATTGTGCTTCTGAGACAGGAGCGATAAGGGCGGACAAGGAGGGTATCCGACTTGCCGTGGAAGTAGGCGACAACGGAACGCGGGAACTACTCGACTCGATCCTGAAGGACGAGGAAGCCCACATCGACTGGTTGAAAGCGCAGCTTGATCAGATCAACCAGATGGCGATACGTGGGCGCGGTCCCTGGTATCTCGCACGGGCCAAGGCTCTCTCCATGGGGCTTTCCAATGCGTACTTCAAATCGCTCGGGCTTCCGTCATTGATCTCGGTCCGTGGACCAGGATGCGCTAATCAGCCATATCGAGACGCTGGATCAGATCCTCGCCAATTCCGCCGCAGAACCGAGATTCCAGACGGCGCTCGTGGGATCGTTCGACGCCCTCGGATTGCCTCTGGCGATCATCGGGGTCTACGGCGTGATCTCCTATTCCGTCGTCCAGCGGACGCATGAGATTGGCGTGCGGATGGCGCTGGGTGCGCAGCGGACGGACATCCTCCACATGATTCTGAGAGAAGGGATGCTGCTCGCCATTATCGGCATTGCCATCGGCATTGGAGGAGCTTTGGGATTGACACGAGTTCTGCGCAGCATGCTCTTCGAGATTGAGCCGACGGATCCGGCGACGTTTGTTGGCGTGGCGATTTTTCTGACGATCGCCGCCCTCGCTGCCTGTTACGTTCCCGCGCGGCGAGCCATGAAAGTGGACCCCATGGTGGCGCTGCGGCACGAGTAATGTCGCTCGGCTGAGGCTGCGTTGCGGCAGGCATTGCGGTTGGAGCTCTCCTCAGTTTCTGGGCCGCACATGTCGCCAGTTTGCTGCCGTTATCATTCTGGACGAACCGGCTACTCGTACATTGACCGAAATGCGGAAATGAGGTGAAGTAGGGGCTGCCCTTTGGGGCCGAGTAACGGCTCCGATTTTGCAGGTGATAGTAGAAAATAACCTGTGATTTCGGATTCCCGGAGACGCTTCACGCCAGAAGTGAGCGTCCCCGGTCGTCGTTTTACCTTTTCCTACTATTTCTTTATGGCGCCTCCCAACCCGAATTTCTTCTGGTCTGCCATCTGCCTGAGGAAATTGGGCAAATCATTCGGATTGCTTTCGAAACCGCCAAAAGCCACTCCCTCTCTCGAGGACGGGTTCGCCTGCCAAGCGAAGATAGCCCACCTTCCCTCCGGAAGGAAAGGCTTGTCCAATGAGATCCACTCGTAGAGGTCCCCGTTCCACTCGAAGCGCAGTTCCCTGTCAACACTATATCCAGCTACGACAGCACCGGGAAAGGGCCGGTAGGATAGGATCAACTGACCCGACCGGATGTTCTCAAGAGTTATGAACTGCTGTTTTGTGCCGTTCAGATCATCTACCTTGCCGACAACTCCCCCGCGAGAGACCACTTCCTTGCTATTACGTATCAACAATCCGCGGTAGGACCCAAATTGTGGCAACAGGGAGGGATATTCCTGAAGAGCGGCGAGTTCCTTAATGGTTGGCAGGAAACGGACTGCCAACCTCCTGCCGTTCGAAGCCGCTGCAAGTTCCACCATCGCTTCCTCGTAATTTCTCATGGTCAGTTTCTGGGTGGCGAGGGTGGTTCCCGCAGAATTCAGCACGGCCACGTCGAGTACGATCCCGTCCTCGTTGAGTTGCAGGAGATTGGTTTTGATGATAATCATATCCTGATCCACTCGCAATCCAACCAGACCATTGCTGCCCGCAGCCTGGGCACGGACCGACTCGACCGAATGTGCAGAAGGGCCCAAGTCCGGCTGGTTCGAAGTTGCAAGGACATTTACGCCGCCCGCCAGGATTTCGACGACCTGCGTTTTCATCTCCAGATATAGGAAGGGCTCCTGGTTCAGCAGAAGCCACGCTTTCGCTGAAGCATTGCCCCCAGCATCACCCTTGGCGCCGACAATACCGGTCTGGGCATAGGCAGAACCCGAAACCAGAACCGCCAGAATCATGATAGACAAAGCCAAATTGCGTCTTTTGTTCATGGTGTTCACCTTTCTGATGAAGGATTAAAAAATCCCCCGACGTAGATTTTCGGAGTCGGATTCAACCGGTATTTTGTATCAGTGACAATCGGAATCGACCCCTGTTCTGTCTGCAGAACGATTGCAGAGACATTTCTCGGCAGATTTGCTGAAGAGGTTGCACCACTGACGGATTGATTGGGGATGGCCGCCGTTACTTTCGGGGCAGTTTGATCCAGTGCGGCAACATCTTGGCCGGCGTGAAGTGGCGCCGGGCGAGGTGCGCGCAGGGCCGAAACGGTCGCGATCAGCAAGAGAACAATGAACGTCAGAGCGACAGGGATCGGCACTGGAATTTTGGCGGTGAAGATTCGTTTCCATAACGAAGTACGCTTGAGCCGATTGCGGTACGCTGCGCACAAACGTGCGTCGAGCGATTCCGGCGCGCCGGGCGCCTGCCATGCCTGCAGAACCGATCGAAGCTCTTCATCATGGGCGACTCCGGATTTCCCGGGAGAAGGTTCTACAAAGTCACCATTCTGTCTTAGTTCATCATTCATGGTTCGATTTCCCCCTGCGCCTACCTGCACCTCCGTTAAAATAAGGGGCGAGTTCGCGCCTGAGCCATTCCCGGCCCCGATGCAGCCTCGATTTAATCGTCCCGGCATGAGTCTTCAGAATTGCCGCAATCTCCTCAAGGCTCTGCTCCTCATATTCGAACAGCACCACGACTTCACGCTGCAACGGCGACATTTTTGAAATGGCCTTGCGCACCTCCCCGGCAATTTCCTCGCCGAGAACATGCAGCAAAGGCTCATCAGAAACGGCAGCGATTCCCGTTTCGTTTAAAGATAAGCAGGTTTCGTACCTGGAGCGGCGCAACCGTGCGCAGGCTAGATTCCGAGCAGCAGCATACAGGTAGGTTCGAAGCGACGCCTTGCGCGCATCAAATCGAGCAGGATGATTGATCAGGCTCAAAAAACAGTCGTGCGTCACATCTTCCGCCTGCTCCAAAGACCCAAGCAACCGAAATGCAAAGCGGAAAATGGCATCTTTGTGCCGATGATAGAGTTCTGGGAAGGCGTTTTCTTCGCCGCAGGACATCCGGTCTAGAAGGATCTTGTCGGAATGTTCATCGACCTGCGTCATCGGCCCCTCTTGAGTACTTCTATTATTAGCGCGAGATCGCGAAAAGATACGCGGCAAAGTGCATATTTGCTGTCAGGAGGATTTCCGGATCTTCGAAGACGGTCGCCCGCAGGAGATCCGGCATTTCATTGTCCAGAGACTTGCCGCGGCCCCTGTCGTTCCTGCCCAGACCGCGAAACCTCCGGATTTGGCCCCCCCGCCGAACTCGCGCCGCAATCGGCGCGCACTTTCCTGATCTTCATGGCGCGAGGGCGTCATCAGGCGCCCTTCAAGGCGATGGATGCCCTGATTCGATTCGTGCGCAGCGCGCTCCTGCCGCAGGATCGTGTTACTGGACCGCAAAGCAGATGGAAGCGGATTGGAATTGGGCGGCCCCGCTCCTGCTTTTCCTAAACGGAACTCCGGCCGAGCGGGAGAAAGCCCGCGCCTTCGCACTCTGGCTGGAATTCGACGATTACGCCGCCCTGAGCGCCATCGCGTACCAGGATGTACAGAGCCTCGTCAACTGCATCGAATATCTGCGCTACCAGGAAGGTGAAAAGCATCTCGTCTTCTTCACTCTTGCTTATTACCCGCAGGATGAGGCCTGGGATGGCAAATAACGGCGCATCAACTTCGGCGCTCGGCAAGAGTAGTCCACTACCGCTTTGCAGAAGTGATCCAGATTGAGAATGGTGTTTAGAGAAGACAGTCGGGAGATGGACTCAATATCATCCACGCCGAAGGCGTGAAGGGGGTTGTGGGGGGAAGTC